>NZ_JBHNYP010000018.1:0-58660 GCF_054960655.1 Micrococcus sp. PSi08
GCCGCCGCCCCCGCCCCCCCCCCCCCCCCCGCGGCGGTAGGCCCGCCGGACCTCCTCGGCGGTCGCGTCGCGGGGCACGCCCAGGACCTCGTAGGCGGTGCGGTGCTCCTCGGCCGCGCTCACGGCGTGGGGTCCGGGCCGGGGGAGGCGTGCCGCTCGTGGTGCAGGCGCAGGAACAGCATGCCGTCGTCGTGGAGCACCTGGACCAGCTGCAGCCGGGCGGGGAGGCCGGGGCCGTCCTCGCCGGTCAGGACGCGGCCGGCGGCGGGTCCGGCCAGCAGCGGCGCCACGGTGAGGTGCACCTCGTCCACGAGGCCGGCCGCCGCGAGGCTGCCGAACAGGCGCGGTCCGCCCTCGCAGTGGACGACGCGGGCGCCGCGCGCGTGCAGGGTCGCCACCACGGTCTGGGGGTCCACGTGCTCCTCGCCGACCGCCAGCACGTCCGCGCGCGCGGCCAGCGCCGCCGCCCGCTCCGGCTCGGCCGCGAGGGCGGCCCGGGACGTCAGGATCCAGGGGCGCACCGGGGCGGCCGTGAAGAACGCGGACGCCGGGTCCAGGTCCAGGCTGCCGCTGACCACGGCCACGGGCGGGTCCGCGGGCCCGCCGGCCTCCGCGCGTCGACGCCGGTCCTCCTCGGACAGCAGCGCACCCTCGTAGCCCTCGGCCCGGATGGTCCCGGCCCCCACGAGCACGACGTCGGCGTCGTGCCGGGACAGCGAGAGCAGCCGCTGGTCCGCGGGGGAACCGAGCCCGCCCGCACGGCCGTCCAGGGTGGCCGCGCCGTCGGCGGAGGCGATGAACACGACGCGGACCCAGGGTCCGGGGCCGGTGTCCTCAGCCGCCGGGGCCGCGAGGGCGGTGCGGAGGGCGTCGTCGTCCAGGCCGGGGCCGGTCTCGGTCAGCCGTCTCATGCCCGCCCCCCGCGGTGGGCGCGGTGTCCGGCCAGGGTGCTGCGGTCCGGCGGCGGGTTCTCCGCGCCCATGTTGTGGACCAGGCGCGCCGGCTGACGCCACCCGAACACGCACTCGAGCATGCGGGCCGCCGAGACGGAGGCGTCGGCGTCGTGCATGCGCAGGATCCGGGCGCCGCCGTACACGCAGGCCGCGGCCGCGGCCAGCGAGCCGGGCAGCCGCTCGTGCCGGTGCTTGACCAGGCTCTCGCCGATGAAGTCCTTGTTCGAGACCGCGGCCAGCACGGGCAGCCCCAGGGCGGCGATCTCGTCCAGCCGCCGCGTGATCTCGAGGGTGTGCCGGGTGTTCTTGTTCAGATCGTGGCCGGGGTCCACGATGATCCTCTCTTCGGGGACGCCGAGCGCCACGGCCCGGTCGACGGTGCGCCGCAGGTGGTCGCGGACCTCCGTGACGACGTCGCCGTACGTCGGCCGGGGGACCACGGCCCGGGGTCCGCGCACGTGGGCGAGGGAGTGGGTGACCACGAGGTGCGCGCCCGCGGCGGCCACCACTCGGCCCAGGTCCGCGTGGAACAGCCCCGTGGTGTCGTTGACGACGTCCGCCCCCGCGGCCAGGGCCGCCTCGGCCACGGCCGGCTGGAACGTGTCCGCCGAGAGGATCAGCCGGCGCGACGCCTCGGACGACCCGGCTCCGTCTCCGCTCCGCAGGGCCGCGATCAGGGGGACCACCCGCGCCGCCTCCTCGGCGGGGTCGAGCTCCGCCCCGGGCGCGAACGGCAGGCCGCCGACGTCGACCCACTCGGCTCCGGCGTCCGCCGCGGCGTGGGCCTGGGCGAGGGCGTCCTCCAGGACGGCGCCGGCGCCGTCGTCGTAGAAGGAGTCCGGGGTGCGGTTGACCACGGCCATCGTGACGATCCGGCGGCGGAAGTCGATCTCCTGGTGGGCGAACCGGTGCACCGGGTGGACGAGGGGGACGGAGGGGGTCGGCACCCGGCCATTCAACCATCGGCGCCGCACGGTGACAGTGCGCCCCGGGAGGACTATATTTCCCTCCCGTGGCATCCACCTCGTCGCCGCGGGTCGGCCCGCGTCGGCCCCGCATCCGTCCGACCCAGCTCGTGGTCGGGTCCTTCCTCGTCGTCATCGTGACGGGCACCGGCGCACTGCTGCTGCCCGCCTCGTATCAGGGCCGCGCGCCCACCCCGCTGGAGGCCGCGTTCACGGCGACCAGCGCCACCACGGTGACGGGACTCGGCGTCGTGGACACCCAGACGTTCTGGACACCCCTGGGCCAGGTCGTGATCCTCGCGCTCATCAAGCTCGGTGGCCTGGGCGTCATGACGTTCACGTCGCTGCTGGGGCTGGTGATCCTCCGGCGGCTCGGCCTCACCCAGCGCCTCGACGCCGCGGCCTCCACCCGGGCCGAGGGGATCGGGGACCTGCCCCGGGTGCTGCGGGCCCTGATCCTGTACTCCACGGCCGTCGAGGCCTCGGTGGCGCTGCTGCTGAGCCTGCGCTTCTGGCTGGGCGTGGGGATGTCCCCGGGCCAGGCACTGTGGCAGGGGGTCTTCCACGCGGTCTCCGCATTCAACAACGCCGGGTTCGCGCTGTTCAGCGACAACCTCATGGGCTTCGTCTCGGACCCGTTCATCTGCCTGCCGATCGCGGCGGCGATCATCTTGGGCGGCCTGGGCCTGCCGGTCGTGCTGACCCTGCGGCGGGACCTGCGTCGACCCGAGCGGTGGAACCTCACGGTCCGGCTCGTGCTCGTGGGCACCGCGGTGCTGCTGGTGGGCGGCACGCTCATGTACCTCGTCCTCGAGTGGTCCAACCCGCGGACCCTGGGCGGTCTGGACCCGGCCTCGCGCGTGCTCGCGGCGTTCTTCCAGTCCGTCACGACCCGCACCGCCGGCTTCAACACCCTGGACTACGGGCAGATGCACCCCGTGACGCTCTTCGGCACCGACATGCTCATGTTCATCGGCGGCGGCCCCGCCGGCACCGCCTCGGGCGTGAAGATCACGACGGCGAGCGTCCTGCTGTTCATCGTGCTCGCGGAGATCCGGGGGGAGGGCGCCGTCCATGCGTTCGGCCGCCGGCTCTCCCGGACCACGCACCGCGAGGCGATCACCGTGATCATGCTCTCCGCGACCGCGATCGCCGTCGCCACGATGGTGCTCATGGGCCTGTCCTCGTTCACGACCGACCAGATCCTGTTCGAGTGCGTGTCCGCGTTCGGCACGGTGGGCCTGTCCACCGGCATCACCGCCCAGCTGCCGCCGGCCGCGCAGGGCATCCTCATGCTCCTCATGTTCGTCGGCCGCATCGGCCCCGCCACCGTCGCCGGCAGCCTGGCCCTGACCGACCGCACCCGCCACTTCGAGTACCCGAAGGAGAGGCCCCTCATTGGTTGATCTCACCCGTTCCCTGTTCGCCCCCCGCCGGGGCGACCGCCCCACCGTGGCCGTCCTCGGGCTCGGCCGGTTCGGCTCCGGGGTCGCCCTCGAGCTCATGGAGTCCGACTGCCACGTGCTGGGGGTCGACGCCGACGCCGAGGCCGTCCAGGCGCTCAACGGCCGGCTGACCCACGTCGTCCGCGCGGACAGCACAGCCGAGGAGGCGATGCGCCAGCTCTCGGTCCACGAGATGGACCACGTCGTCGTCGCCATCGGCGGCGACCTCGCCGACTCGATCCTCACCGTCTCGCTGATGCGGCGGTTCGGGACGCACCAGCTCTGGGCCAAGGCCAACGACGACCGCCACGGCGAGATCCTGCGTCAGCTCGGCGTGGAGCACGTGGTCCACCCGGAGCGGGACATGGGCCGCCGCGTGGCGCACCTGGTCAGCACGTCGTTCCAGGACTTCGTCGAGGTCGAGCCGGGCCTGGCCATGGTCCGGGCCACGCCGCCGTCGCGCCTGCTGGGCAGGGACCTGCGAGCCACCGGGCTCGCGGGGGAGCGGGGCATGCGCGTGGTCGCCGTCCGCAGCCGCGGCACGTGGCTCTACCCGCCGAGTCACTACGTGCTCGAGCCCGAGGACACGATCCTCCTGGTGGGCCCGACCCGCGACGTCGAGCGGTTCCTCGCCAGGGACTGAGCCGGGGCACATCCGGCGCGGCTCCTAGACTGGCCGGGTGACCACCCCGGACCGCGTGCACCTGGACCACGCCGCCACCACGACGGTGCGCCCCACCGCGCTCGCGGCCCTGGCCGAGGCGGCCGCGCTGCCGGGCAACCCGGCCTCCCTCCACGCCTCCGGCCGCCGGGCCAAGCTGCACCTCGAGGAGGCGCGGGAGCGCATCGCCGCGGCGCTCGGGGCGCACCCCTCCGAGGTGATCCTCACGTCCGGGGGCACCGAGGCGGACAACCTCGCCGTCCAGGGGCTGTACCGGGCCCGCCGCGCGGTCGCGCCGGAGCGCACCCGGATCGTGCTGACCGGCATCGAGCACCACGCAGTCCTCGACGTGGTGGACTGGCTCGCCGCGCACGAGGGCGCCGAGCCGGTGCTCGTCCCGGTCGACGACGACGGGCGGGTCGACCTCGCCGCATGGGGGGCCGCGCTGGCGGCCGCGCCCGAGCGGACCGCCCTGGCCACGCTGATGTGGGCCAACAACGAGATCGGCACGGTCCAGCCCGTCGCGGAGGCCGCCCGGCTCGCGGCCGACCACGGGGTCCCGTTGCACACCGACGCCGTCCAGGCCCTCGGGGCGGTGCCCGTGGACTTCACCGCGTCCGGGGCCGCGACCCTGGCCGTCTCGGGGCACAAGGTCGGCGCCCCCGTGGGGGTCGGTGCCCTGCTCGTGCGCCGGGACGTCACGCTGGAGGCCGTGGTGCACGGCGGCGGCCAGGAACGCCGCCTGCGCTCGGGCACGGTGTCGGTGGCCCTGGCCGCCGCGCTGGCGGCCGCCGTGGCGGAGGCCGTCGTGGAGCAGCCCGCCGAGGCCGCCCGCCTGGGCGGGCTGCGGGACGAGGTGATCGCCGCCGTCGACGCCCTGGACGGGGTGCGCCTGACCGGGCCGCGGGACCTCGACCCGGCGACGGGGCAGGCGCTGCCGCCGGGGACGCGCCGACTGCCCGGCAACGTCCACATCACCGTGCCGGGCCGGACGGCGGACGCGCTGCTGTTCTCCTTCGACATGGCCGGACTGGACACCTCGTCCGGGTCGGCGTGCACCGCCGGGGTGGCCGAGCCGTCGCACGTGGTCGCGGCCCTGCCGGGGCGGACGGAGGCCGACGCGCGGGCCACCCAGCGGTTCACCCTCGGCCGGACGACGACGCTGGCCGAGACGGCCGCGCTCATCGACGCGCTGCGGACGCTGCTGGGGCCGGGCGTCTAGACTGGAGCGCCCGTCCGTCGTCGAGAGAGGAGTCCGCCCGTGAAGGTCCTGGCCGCCATGTCCGGGGGAGTCGACTCCGCCGTCGCCGCGGCGCGTGCCGTGGACGCCGGGCACGACGTCGTCGGCGTCCACCTGGCCCTGTCCCGCATGCCCGGCACCCTGCGCACCGGCTCGCGTGGCTGCTGCACCATCGAGGACGCCTCGGATGCGTGGCGCGCGTGCGAGCGGCTCGGCATCCCCTTCTACACGTGGGACTTCTCCGAGCGGTTCGCGGAGGACGTCGTGGACGACTTCGTGGCCGAGTACGAGGCCGGCCGCACGCCCAACCCGTGCATGCGCTGCAACGAGCGCATCAAGTTCGCGGCGCTGCTCGAGCGCGCCCTCGAGCTGGGCTTCGACGCCGTCTGCACCGGCCACTACGCCGCCGTGCGGCCCGGTCCGGACGGCTCGCTGGAGCTGCACCGCGCTGCGGACGACGCGAAGGACCAGTCCTACGTGCTCGGTGTGCTGACCGCGGATCAGCTCGCGCACTGCCTCTTCCCGCTCGCGGACACGCCGTCCAAGGAGCTCGTGCGCGCCGAGGCGGCCGAGCGCGGCCTGTCCGTGGCGGCGAAGCCGGACTCCCACGACATCTGCTTCATCCCCGACGGCGACACCCGCGGCTGGCTCGCCGAGCGCATCGACCTGGCCCCCGGCCCCATCGTCGACCCGGAGGGGCAGGAGCTCGGCACCCACGCGGGCGCCCAGGCGTTCACGGTCGGCCAGCGCAAGGGCCTGGCCATCGGCCGTCCCGCGCCCGACGGCAAGCCCCGGTTCGTGCTCGAGGTGCGGCCGAAGGAGAACACGGTGGTCGTCGGCGGCCGCGAGCTGCTCGACGTCGACCGCATCACCGGCATCCGCCCGTCGTGGGCCGGCGCCCCGGTGCCCGAAGCCCGCACGGGCGCCTGGTTCGACTGCGCGCTGCAGTTCCGGGCCCACGGCGAGATCGTCGAGGCCCGCGCCCGCCAGCGCGCCGACGCGGCGGGGCATCCGGGGTGGGAGATCGAGCCGGGGCGCCCCCTGCGCGGCGTGGCTCCCGGTCAGACGGCCGTCCTGTACCGGGGCACCCGCGTGCTCGGCCAGGCCACCATCGACACCGCCCGCAATGCCCGGCTGTCGGCCCCCGCGGATGCGTAGGCTTCGGCCATGAGCCCGGACTACGACCCCCACGCCAGCTCGCTGCCCGGCACCGCGGACCCGGCGGTCCTCGACGAGCTCTTCGCGATCCGCGGCAGCATCGACAACATCGACGCCTCGCTCGTCTACCTGCTGGCCGAGCGGTTCAAGTTCACGCAGCGGGTCGGCGCGCTGAAGGCCCGGCACGACCTGCCGCCCTCGGACCCCGGGCGTGAGGCCGCCCAGATCGCGCGGCTGCACCGGCTCGCGCTCGAGGCGGACCTCGAGCCCGCGTTCGCCGAGAAGTTCCTGAACTTCATCATCGCCGAGGTCATCCGCCACCACCGCGCGCTGGCGGCCGAGGGCCGGTCGGACGCCGAGGCGGAGCCGGGGGCGGGCTCCGGGGACGCGGATGACTGAGGCCGCCCACGACGACGGCGCCACCGGCCCCGTCGCCCTCGGCGGCACGCCGTGGCGCGGCACCGACGTCGCCGAGGCGCAGCGCGTCACGCTCGGCGAGCTCGGCGCGGACCACTGGCCGGTGCTTCCCGAGCTGCCCGATCGCGGACCCGGCGCCGACGCCACCGGCCGCTCGGCCGCCCTCCTGCAGGAGCTGGCCGTCGACCTGCAGCCGCACGGCTGGCGGGTCAGTCCGCCCGGGGCCGCCGGCTCCGGCCGAGACCGACGCCGGGCCGTCTCCCTCTGGCGCGAGGACGCGCACCGCTGGGCGGACACCGCGGGGGCCGAGGGCGCCGTCGTCGAACGTCTGGCCGTGCGGGTGCGCGGCCCGCTCAGCCTGCTCGCCTGCCTCTGGCTGCCCGGGGGAGAGCGCGTGCTCGGCGACCACGGCGCGCGCCGCGACGTCGCCGAGTCCTATCTCGAGGGACTGCAGGACGCCCTGCCCCGCCTCCGGAGGGCCACCGGCGCGGGACGCCTCGGCGTCGTCGTCGACGAGCCGTGGGCGGCGGCCGTCCTCGCCGGGACCCTGCCCACCGCGAGCGGGTACCGCACCGTCCGGTCGCTGCCGCGCGAGGAGGCCCGCGGGCTGTGGCGCGCCGCCCTCGACGGGCTCACCGCCCTGCCCGACGTCGCCCGGGTGTGGCTCGCACCGGGCCGCCGCGCCGCCTCCCCGGGGGCCGAGCTGCCCGGGCCCGCCGCGCTGGCGGCGCTGACGGGAGAGTCCCTGCCCAGGCCCGACGCAGCCGCGGACGCGCCTGCCCGGGCCCCGGTCTCGCTCGTGGTGGGCGTGGGCGCCCTCGACGACGGCACGGACGGCACGCCCGGCACCCGCGAGGCGTGGGAGGCCGCGGCCGGCTGGGCCGACGTCGGGCGCGGGCTGACCCTGGCCCCCGAGCCGGGCGTGCGTCCGGTCGACGTCGTCCGCACGTGGGAACGGCTGGGGGTGGACCCCGGACGGGTGGGCGACGTCGGCCTCACGGCGGCGGGGTCGCACGACCCCGCCGTGCTCCGCACTCTGCGGCGGGACGCGGAGGAGCTGGCCGCACGGCTCGCCGAACTGCGCGGCTGAGCCGGCGCCCCGACGGGCGCCGGCGACCTTCGGCGTCGTCCGCCGTGGACGGGCCCGCCCGGCGGGTATCATCGGGCTGATCCTGAAAATTTCCTGTGCCCGGGGCCGGTCCCGCTCGCGGCGCCGGGGGGAGCGCTGACGAGGAGGTCAGGATGGGCAAGGCCAAGATCCTGGTGGTGGACGACGACGAGGCGCTGGCCGAGATGATCGGCATCGTCCTGCGCAATGACGGCTTCGAGCCGGCGTTCGCCGCGGACGGCACCTCCGCACTGCCCGCGTTCCACCGCGAGCGCCCCGATCTCGTGCTGCTGGACCTCATGCTCCCCGGCATCGACGGCATCGAGGTCTGCAGGCTCATCCGAGCCGAGTCGGACGTGCCGATCGTGATGCTCACGGCCAAGTCGGACACGGCGGACGTGGTGCGCGGCCTCGAGTCGGGTGCGGACGACTACGTGCCCAAGCCGTTCAAGCCGGCCGAGCTTGTGGCCCGCGTCCGGGCCCGCCTGCGTGAGGGGGAGGCGAAGCCGGCGGAGGTCCTGCACATCGGGGACCTCGAGATCGATGTGGCGGGCCACCAGGTCACCCGCGGCGGCGTCGGCATCGCCCTCACCCCGCTGGAGTTCGACCTCCTCGTGGCCCTCGCCCGGCGGCCGCGCCACGTCTTCACCCGCGAGATGCTGCTGGAGGAGGTCTGGGGCTACCGGCACCAGGCCGACACCCGGCTCGTGAACGTCCACGTCCAGCGCCTGCGCTCCAAGGTCGAGCCGGATCCCGAGAACCCGTGCGTCGTGCTGACCGTCCGGGGCGTCGGGTACAAGGCCGGCCAGGGCTGAGGGCATGACCGTGTCCGGCCCGGGGGTGAGCGCGGGCCCGGTGGCCGAGGCCGGCGCCGAGCCGGTCGAGCCCGCCGCCGGCCGCCCACGGTCGTGGGTCCCCGGCCCCGCGTGGCGTGCGCTGCGCCGCCGGTGGCGTCGGTCCCTGCGGCTGCGCACGGCGGTGCTCGCGGCCCTGCTCTCGATCCTCGCGGGCCTCGTGGTCGCCGCGTTCCTGACGCAGCAGATCACCCAGGCCCTCTTCGAGGCCCGCTACGAGCAGGTCCAGGCCGAGGCCCGCCGTGGCCTGAGTCAGGTGCGCGAGACGTTCGCGCAGACCACCGCCACGGACGCGCAGAGCACGGACGTGCTGGTGACCCAGACCCTGCGTGCCCTCGAGGGGGACTCGGGCACCACGATCCGCCGCCGCTACTACCTCGCCCCGCTGCCGGACTCCGAGTCCGCGTACGTGGGGACGATCTCCTCCGCCGGTCTCGATCCCGCGGTGATCCCCCAGGAGCTGCAGGACGCGGTCGCCTCCGGGCCGGGCGTGTACGACGCGAGCGTGGCGCTGCCGGACCCCGGCGGCGGCACCCGGCCCGGCCTCGTGTTCGGCGCCCAGGTGGTGCTGCCCCCGGGTGCCACCTACGGGCTCTACCTCGTCTACGACCTCTCGGACGTCCAGAGCTCGCTCGACTCGGTGCTCGGGGTGCTGCTGGTGTTCGGCGTCGGATTCCTGGTGATCAACGTGCTGGTCTCGTGGTGGGTCTCGCGGCGTGTGACCCGGCCCGTGCAGCAGGCGGCCCGGGCGGCCGAGTCCCTCTCGAGCGGTAACCTGGCCGTGCGGATGCCGGTCGACGGTGAGGACGAGATGGCCCGCCTGGGCATGTCCTTCAACCGGATGGCGGACAGCATCCAGGACCAGATCGGCCAGCTCGCCCAGCTGTCCCAGATGCAGCAGCGGTTCGTCTCGGACGTCTCCCATGAACTGCGCACGCCGCTGACGACCGTGCGGATGGCGGCCGACGTGCTGTACGGCTCGCGTGAGGACTTCGACCCGGTCAGCCGACGCTCGACCGAGCTGCTCTACCACCAGGTGGACCGCTTCCAGGCCATGCTCGCGGACCTGCTGGAGATCACCCGGTTCGACGCCGGCGCCGCCACCCCCGCCCTCGAGGCCACGGACATGCTCGAGCTGGCCCGCGACGTCGTGCTCACCTCTCAGCCGCTGGCCGATCAGATCGGCGTGCCCGTGTACATGGTGCCCATGGACCGGGACCGCGCCGACGGCCACGTCGCCTGGGTCGACCCGCGGCGGATCGAACGGATCCTGCGCAACCTGGTGAACAACGCGATCGAGCACGCCGAGGGCCGGCCGGTGGACGTGCTCGTGGCGGCCGACGAGGAGGCCGTCACGTTCGCCGTCGTGGACCACGGCATCGGCATGAGCCCCGAGCAGGTGCAGCGCGTGTTCGACCGGTTCTGGCGGGCCGACCCCTCACGCAAGCGCACCACCGGCGGGTCCGGACTGGGTCTGGCGATCGCCGCCGAGGACACCCGGCTGCACGGCGGCCGGCTCGAGGCGTGGGGCGAGCTGGGGGAGGGGTCCACCTTCATGGTGACCCTGCCGCGGGAGCCGCGCCCGGCCGTGCAGGGCGCGGAGGCCCCGGAACCGATCGGCCGCTCCGTGCTGCCCATCCCGCCCCGCTACAGCACGGCGGACCGCCGGTACGCCGATGACCTGTCCCGGCCCGTCCCGCAGGAGGCGGACGCCGACGCCGTCGGCACGGTCGCGGATGTCACCGCGGCGGCCGCGGCCGCCCCGCCGTCCGCGCGCCAGGCCGAGCAGGCCCTGACCGCACCCACCCGGCCGGTGCGCGTGGTCCCTGCGGAGGATCCCGCCCACGGGTCGGCCCCCGGGGACCCGACCGGCGACGACCCGGCAGAGGAGGCCCGATGACCACCGTGGATCCGCAGCCGCCCCGCCCGCCGCGGGTCGCCGTCGTCGGCGTGACCGTCGCCCTGATGCTCGCCCTCAGCGGCTGTACCCAGATCCCCCAGAGCTCCGAGGTGCGCAGCGCCGACCCGGTCGACGGGGCCACCGCAGACGCCGACGCGCCGCAGTTCCATCCGCCGGGACCGGCCGAGTCGGACACGGCGGAGGAGGCCATCCGGGGCTTCCTGCTCGCGGGCACGAGCCCGCAGGACGACTACGCGGTGGCGCGCGAGTTCCTCGACGGGCCCGCGGCCACCCAGTGGACGCCCGGACAGCGCACCCTCGTGTACTCGGCGGAGCCGCGCATCACCCGGGGCGACGGCGCCGGGGACTACCAGATCCAGGTCGAGGTCGACTCGGAGATCGACGAGTACGGCCTGCGGACCGTCGCGCCGCCGGGGACCACGCGGGCCTGGGCGGTCACGGTGCAGGAACGGCCGCAGGGCATGCGGATCACGTCCACGGAGAACGGCACGCTGCTCTCCCAGGCGCAGTTCGGACAGCTGTTCGCCCCGCACGAGCTCGCCTTCTACGACACCGCGAAGCGCTACGTCGTGCCGGACGTGCGGTGGTTCGTCAATCGGGGCACCACCGTGACCGCGCTGACGCGAGCGCTGCTGCGCGGGCCGGCACCGTATCTGGCCGGGGCGGTGGAGACGGCCTTCCCGCTGCGCACCGGCACCGACCTGGCCGCGCCCACGGTGCCCGTCGACGACGACGGCGTGGCCCACGTCGACCTCACCCAGGCGGCAGCCGAGGGGGCCGATGCCGACCGGCGGCACCGCATGCGGGAGCAGCTGGAGCTGACCCTGACGGGCCTCCAGTCGGTCAAGGAGGTCGAGGTGACCGTCGCCGGCGCCCAGTTGTCCACGTCGGGAGGCGACGGCCCCGCCCCGGTCCAGACCGACCCCGCCGTCGGCTCGGTCCAGGTGGGCATCGACACGGCGACGGGCGGACTCGTGTACGTGCAGGGGACCAGCGTCACGCCGGTGGGCGGTGCCCCGGACGTCACCGCGCTCGATCCGGTCCGCCCGACGATGTCCGGCGACCGCAGCCGATTCGCGTTCGTCACCCGTGATCGGACGGCGGTCCTCGTCGCCGGTACGGACGGCTCCCTGCGGGAGGCGCTGCGCGGCACCGGACTCACCGTCCCGTCGCTGGACCTCCTGGGCTGGGTATGGGCGGCCGACAGGGGGACGACCTCGCGGATCCGTGCCGTCCCGGCCCAGCCCGGCGGGCAGGAGCGCATCGTGACGGCCACCTGGCTGCGGCCCGGTGAGCGGATCGTCGACCTGCGGTTGTCCCGGAGCGGGGCCCGGGCCGCGATCCTCGTCGACGACGGCCAGCGGACCACCCTGCGCGTGTCCGGCGTCGTGCGCGGTTCGGACGGGGTGCCGAACGCCCTGACCGAGCCGATCCTGCTGCCCTCCTCCGGGTCGGAGGACTCGGTGGAGTGGGCCGGCGACACGAACCTGCTCGTCTCGGCGTACGCCGCGAAGCCCGACGAGCGCGTGGTGCCGCGGATCGTCTCGGTCGATGGCACCGTCCGGGAGCTCAACCCACTGGGCGGCCTGCGGGGGATCTCCGCCGGCGACGACGGCGCCTATTACGCGGAGACGGAGGAGTTCGTGTTCCTGCTGGTGGGCTCCTCGTGGCGGGCGCAGGAGCTCGACCGCGGGGTGCGCGACCTCTCGTTCCCAGACTGATCCGAGCCCGCGCCCGCCGCCCCGTCGTCCACTCCTGCACAGCCGCCCCGGCCCGCACAGCGGCTCGCCCCGGCGCCCGGACGGCGGCGGCGTGCGGTGGACTCGTCGCATGCGCACCCCGCCGTCCTCCCCGTCCCCGCCGTCGGTGTTCGGCACCCTCGGTCGGGCCCTGGCCGACCTGGTCCTGCCCGCCGAGTGCGCGGTGTGCGCCGCGCCGGGCCACCGGCTCTGCCCGGCCTGCGCGGAGGGACTGACCGCCGCCCTGTCCCGGCCCTTCCGGGCGGAGCAGGACGCCCCGACCCTGCCCTTGGGCCCCGGCGGCGCTCCGCTGCCGGTGATGGCGGCCGGGCGCTACGCAGACCCGCTGGCGGCCGCCGTGCTCGCGTTCAAGGACCATCACGCGCTGCACCTGCGCGGCGTGCTGGGCGAGGCCCTGTGCCGGACCGTCGCCGCGGCGCGTCTCGAGCCGGACCTGCCCGGGGCGCGGCACGCCCTGCTCGTCCCGGTCCCGGGCGGCGCGGTCGGATTCCGACGGCGCGGCTACGACCCGCTCGCCGAGCTCACCCGGGCGCTGCCGGCGCCGTGGCTGGTCTCCGACGCCGTCCGCGCTCGGCTGCTGCCCCGCGCCAGCACGCTCCGGGGCGGCGGCCCGTCCCATGCGGGCGCCGGGGCGGGCCAGCGCCGCCGGCGGGCCCGGGACTGGCGCGTCGTCGCCGGGCGGCTGCCGGCCGGCGCGCCCGTCCTGCTCGTGGACGACGTCCTCACCACCGGTGCCACCCTCGCCGCGCTCGCGGAGGCGGTGCGCCGCGCCGGCGGGCACCCCGTCGGGGCCGTCGTGCTCGCGGCCGTGGCCCCGCCGCGGGACCCCGCCGAGCCTGGCCCCCGGCCAGGCCCCCGGGTAGGGTGAACGGCACGGAATCGCCCCTACGGTTCCCGTCCTGCCGACGGCTGGAAGGAGGTCGCACCCTCGGACCCGCCGCCGCCCTGCGGACGCGACACCGAGGCGCACCTCCCCTCCCGAGGCCGGACCCGTGAGAGTCGGACCAGGAGGACGCCATGACCATGGATGTCAGCTACATCGCCCGCAACATCAGCCTCTCGGAGAGCTTCCGCGACCACGTCGTCGAGCGCACCGAGCGCCTCCAGCGGCTCGCCGAGGGCGCCGACACGCTCGAGGTCCGCGTGACGAAGGAATCCCACCACAAGCACTCGGACGAGGCGGTCCGCGTGGAACTGACGGTCCGCGGCCCGCGGGACGTCGTGCGGGCTGAGGCCGCCGCGGACGACGAGCTGGCAGCCTTCGACAAAGCCGCCGCCCGACTGACCGAGCGCCTGCGGCGCCTGCGCGACCGGCGCAAGGACCGTCGCCGCGGCAAGCTCGGCGCCTCCCGCGGCGCGGGCGAGGTCGGCTTCGTGCCACCGCTGCCGCCGTCGGGCGCCGCGCTGGCCGCGGAGGACGCCTCCGCGCAGGACGCCCCCGAGGCGGGCACCCCGGTGCGCATCCGGCAGAAGGCGTTCCCCGCGACCCCCATGAGCGTGGACGACGCCGTGGACGCGATGGAGCTGGTCGGCCACGACTTCTACCTCTTCCAGAACGCCGAGACCGGCGTGCCCTCCGTCGTCTACCGCCGCCGAGGCTGGAGCTACGGCGTGATCCGCCTGGACGAGTCCCTCCCTCAGGATCACGTCTCCGCCTCCGAGGGGGAGCAGGCATACCAGACGCGGGAGGACTGACCGCCCCGCCGACGTCGACCACGACCTGCTGACGCCGCGACGCCCCTCCCCTCCGGGACGGGCGCCGCGGCCCGTCCGGACTCGGCCCGTACACTGTCCCGGAGACCGCGCCACGGCCGCGCGCGAGGGGCATCCCGTCCCGCCCCGGCCACACCGCAAGGGAGCAGAGAACCAGTGCCTTCGATCATCGACCGCGTCCTGAAGATCTCGGACAACCGCGTCCTCAAGCGCATGCAGGCCACGGTGGACGCCGTGAACCTCCTCGAGGACGACTTCCGGGCGCTCAGCGACGCGGAGCTGCGTGCCGAGACGGACACGCTCCGGGCCCGGCATGCGGACGGCGAGTCGTTGGACCTGCTCCTGCCGGAGGCCTTCGCCGCGGTCCGCGAGGCCGCGGGACGCACGCTCGGCCAGCGGCACTACGACGTCCAGCTGCTCGGCGGCATCGCGCTGCACCAGGGCAACATCGCGGAGATGAAGACCGGCGAGGGCAAGACCCTCGTGGCCACCGCTCCGGCCTACCTCAACGCACTGTCCGGCAGGGGCGTGCACGTGGTGACGGTCAACGACTTCCTCGCCTCCTACCAGGCCGACCTCATGGGCCGCGTTTTCCGCTTCCTCGGCATGCAGACGGGCGTCATCGTGGCGGGCCAGACCCCGGCCGTACGGCGCGAGCAGTACGCCGCGGACATCACCTACGGCACGAACAACGAGTTCGGCTTCGACTTCCTCCGGGACAACATGGCCTGGTCCCTCGACGAGCTCGTGCAGCGTGAGCACCACTACGCGATCGTCGACGAGGTGGACTCGATCCTCATCGACGAGGCCCGCACCCCGCTGATCATCTCCGGCCCCGCCCAGGGCGAGGCCAACCGGTGGTACGGCGAGTTCGCCCGGCTGGTGCGCCGCCTCGAGGCGAACACGGACTACGAGGTGGACCACAAGAAGCGCACCGTCGGCATCCTCGGCCCCGGCATCGAGAAGGTCGAGGACCACCTCGGCATCACGAACCTGTACGAGACGCAGAACACCACGCTCATCCAGTTCCTGAACAACGCGGTCAAGGCCAAGGAGCTGTTCAAGCGGGACAAGGACTACGTGGTCCTCGACGGCGAGGTGCAGATCGTCGACGAGCACACGGGCCGCGTGCTCAAGGGACGCCGCTACAACGAGGGGCTCCACCAGGCCATCGAGGCCAAGGAGGGCGTGGAGGTCAAGCCCGAGAACCAGACGCTGGCCACGGTGACCCTGCAGAACTACTTCCGCGGCTACGAGAAGCTCGCCGGCATGACGGGCACCGCCGAGACGGAGGCCGCCGAGTTCACGTCGACCTACGGCCTCGGCGTCGTCGTGATCCCGCCGAACCGGGAGCCACAGCGTGTGGACCGCAACGACGTGGTGTACAAGAACGAGAAGGTCAAGTTCGACGCCGTCGTCGACGACATCGCCGAGCGGCACGCGAAGGGCCAGCCGGTCCTGGTGGGCACCACCTCCGTGGAGAAGTCCGAGTACCTCTCCACGCTGCTGGCCAAGCGCGGCATCCGCCACGAGGTCCTGAACGCGAAGAACCACGCCCGCGAGGCCGCCATCGTGGCGCAGGCGGGCCGCCCGGGCGCCGTCACCGTGGCCACCAACATGGCCGGCCGCGGCACCGACATCATGCTCGGCGGCAACGCCGAGTTCACGGCGGTGGCCCGCATGCAGGAACTGGGCCTCGACGCCGCCGAGGACCCGGAGGCGTACGAGGCCCGCTGGCCCGAGGTGCTGGCGGAGGCCGAGGCCGCCGTGGAGGACGCGCACCGCGCGGTCATCGAGGCCGGCGGCCTGTACGTGGTGGGCACCGAACGCCACGACTCGCGCCGCATCGACAACCAGCTGCGCGGTCGTTCCGGCCGTCAGGGCGACCCGGGCGAGTCCCGGTTCTACCTCTCCCTCACGGACGAGCTCATGCGCAACTTCAACCCGGGCGTGGCCCAGCGGATCATGAACAGCCCGTCGATCCCGGACGACATGGCGCTCGAGTTCGGCTTCGTCTCGAAGGCGATCCAGAATGCGCAGGCGCAGGTCGAGGGGCGCAACGCTGAGCAGCGCAAGAACGTGCTCAAGTACGACGACGTGTTGAACCGCCAGCGCGAGGCCATCTACACGGACCGCCGTTCGATCCTCGAGGGGGAGGACCTGCAGGACCGGGTGCGCCGCTTCGTGGAGGACGCCGTCGGGAACATCGTGGACGCGGCCACCGAGGAGGGCCAGGCCACCGACTGGGACCTCGACCAGCTGTGGCGGGACCTGGCAGAGATCTACCCCGTGGGAGTCTCGCAGGAGGACGTCCTCGACGAGGTCGGCGGCCGGGGCCGGCTCAAGGCCGAGGTCCTGAAGCGCGAACTCGTCTCCGATGCGCTCCTGGCGTACGAGGACCGGGAGGCGCAGGTGGGATCCGAGGCGCTGAGGGAGGCGGAGCGTCGCGTGGTGCTCGCCACCATCGGGCGCCACTGGCAGGAGCATCTCTACGAGATGGACTACCTCAAGGAGGGCATCGGGCTGCGCGCGATGGCCCAGCGCGAGCCCCTCGTGGAGTACCAGCGCGAGGGCTACACGATGTTCCAGAACATGCTCGCCGGCATCCGCGAGGACGCCGTGCGCACGCTGTTCCAGGCGCAGATCAGTGCGGCCCCCGCGCCGACGTCGCTGCCCGGCGTCAAGGATGCCCGCGCCGTGACGATGGCCCCGCAGATCTCGGTGGAGGGCGTCGACGCCCCGCAGCGCCCGGCGCAGCTGCGTTTCACCGGTCCGTCCGAGGACGGGCAGAGCGCGGTCACCCGCAGCGGCACGGACTCCGGCGCCACGGTCGCCGCGGGCACGAACCGCCGCTCCCGCCGTCAGGCGGAGCGCCGCGGCCGCCGCGGCTGAGCGGCACCCCGCCACGACGCAGGACGAGGGCCCGCAGACCTCCAGGTCTCCGGGCCCTCGATCGTCGGTCCGACGGGGCGATCCGGCTCAGCCGATCTCGACCGACGTCACCTTCCAGCGGCTGAGCCGCCGCTCGAGTCGGAGTGCGAAGGCCCGGGCCCGGCCCTCCCACAGCACCGTCGCGCTGGCCTCCACCCGGCCGGGCGCGACCTCGCACACGCGGGCACCCACCGGGCGGGGTGCGGACGCGGGCGCCCGGGGCGGGACGGCCGGGGCGGGTCGTCGACCGGGCCCGGTCGGCGCGACGGCGCCCAGCAGCTCCATGCGACGGGTCAACTTGTCCAGCACCTCGGGCGAGAGCCAGGCGGAGAGGTCCCGCAGGGCACGGCGGCCCGTCTCGACCTCGACGCAGGCGACGGCG
Organism: Micrococcus sp. PSi08; assembly: GCF_054960655.1. Lineage (NCBI taxonomy): Bacteria > Bacillati > Actinomycetota > Actinomycetes > Micrococcales > Micrococcaceae > Micrococcus > Micrococcus sp. PSi08. The sequence continues at coordinate 17,509 of NZ_JBHNYP010000018.1, forward strand.
ATCACGGCGGCGAGCGAGCGGACGCGGCGCAGCTCCTCGCGCCCCTGCTCGGTGCGGGCCCGCCGGGCGATCTCCTCACCGCGGGGCAGGACCGCGGGGCTGTGGGCGGGTCCGTGGAGGAGGGTGTCGGCGGTGCGCCGGGCGGACGCGGTGCGGGGGCGGGTGGCAAGGGCGGTCATGGCGGTCTCCTGAGGACGAGGCGAAGTGGGGGAGTGCAGGGTCGTGGATGTCATGGCCGTGGTCCGTCCACGCCGGCGTGCGGGGCGAACACAGGGGAGGTCAGCACGGTGCCGGGCAGCAGCAGGTGCGGGTCGTCGCCGATCACCCGCCGGTTGGCCTCGTACCAGCGGCGCCACCGGGCGTCGATCTCTCGGGGGGTCGCGTCCGGTCCGAGCTCGGCGGCGGCGAGGTGCCACAGGCAGTCGCCGCGCCGGACGGTGACGGTGGGGTGGTCCGGATCTGCACGGCCGGTGCCGGCGCCCGGCGGGGCCGGCGCCGGGGGCCGGGGCGTCCACGCGGCGTCCGGCGCCGTAGCCTCGACGCCGGTGGTGTGCGCGGGGGACGCGGCCACGGTCCAGGAGGCGTCCGGCACGGGATGAGCCGCGTCCGCCCACGCGGCCGGCGCCGCGAGCAGCTGGGCACCGACGACGGCGCCGGCTACGCGTCCGAGCAGGGCGGGAGTGAGGCTCCGGCCCAGGCGGGCCCAGGCCGGCCGGCCCGCACGGCGCCCCAGCGCGACGAGCGCCAGCCCGGTCAGGCCCACCGCCCACCACGCGAGCAGTCCGAGCCCGGCGAGACCGGCGCCGAGGCCCAGCACACGGGTCAGTTCCGCCGCCGGCGCGCTGGTGCCCGTCTGCAGCAGCGCCGCGGCACAGGCGAGCAGACCGGGTCCGGCCAGAAGCAGGACGGTGAGGCCGACGGCGTCCGCCGCGTCGACCGGACGGGTCGGGGCCGGGCCGGCCGGTGATGTCGAGCGCTCCATGGATTCCCCTCCTGTGCGTCCGTCCGGCCGCGATCCCGCGATCAGGCCGGTGATGATGACCACAGTGAACTGCATGGCCGGATGGGTGTCAAGAGTGATGTTTGATGATGTTTGACGATGTCCAGCACGGGCTGCTGAGCCTCCTATGCTGAGCGCATGCGGTGGAACGGACTCTTCGACGACCTGGAGGCGCACTGGGTCGACCTCGGATGGCAGGAGACGGTGGCCGAGGCCGCGGAGCTGACCCGAGCGGAGTGGATGGCGCTGTCCCTGGCGGACCGCCTGCGCGGAGCCCGCGGGCGGCAGGTCCGGCTCCACCTGGCCTGGGGCGAGGCCGTGGACGGCGTGGTGCACACGGTGGGCCAGGGTTGGGTCGGTGTGCACGTCGACGGCTCGGGATCGGCGATCGTCGCGTTGGACTGCGTGGCGGCCGTGGAGGCCGACCTGACCCGCGCCGCTCTCACGCCCGAGCTCGCCGCGGCCGGCTGGGGGACGGTGCTGCGCGGCATCGCGCGGACGCGCCAGCCGGTGGCAGTGACGGGGCGCCTCGGCGCGGCACTGGCGGAGGGCACCGTGGACCGGGTCGGCGGCGACCACCTCGACATCGCCCGCCACCCGCGGGACGAGGCCCGGCGGGCCGCGGCCGTCCGCGGGCGGCTCGTCATCCCGTTCGGGGCGCTGGGGACGGTCCGGACCGCACTGCGTCCCGCGTGAGAAGACCGTGTGGGCTCAGCGGGCCTTCGCGTCCGCCTCGGTCCACTCCCGGACGCGGGCGCGCGTCACTTCCTTCTGACGCTCCACGTAGTCCTCGAGCCAGGACACCTCGATGCGCCACTGGCCGCGGCCCCCGACCTGGATGGCCTGCAGCTCACCCGAGCGCACCAGGGCGCGGGCGGCCTGACCGGAGATGTTCAGGGTCTCCGCGACATCGGTCAGGGTGAGAAAGCGCTGCACGGTGCTCCTTCGGTCGAGGCGTCCAGGACGGTCGCGGTCGGCCCACGACGTCGACCCATTCAACCCCGGGAACACCCGGAGGCGACACTTTTCCACAGCGTACGTGGCGGATCCGGCGATCCACGGCCGCGGCGGTTACCCTGGGCGCAGCGCGGAGGGGCCGACACCGACGGGGTGCCGGGGCCGCGGCGGCCCGAGAGGCCGGTCCGAAGGGGGGAACATCCGGTGTCCACGACCATGTCCGCGTCCGCCGAGGGCGGCCGTCTGCGCCGGCCCCGCTGGCGGGATCCCCGGCTCCTCGTCGGTCTCGTGCTCGTCCTCGCCTCGATCGCCGGCGTCGTGGCCTTGGTCGCCTCCTCCCAGCGGACCGCCGCGTACTGGACGGCCGCGGAGGACCTGCCCCCGGGCACGCCCATCGCGGCCGGGGACCTGCGGCCCGTGGAGGTGAACCTCAGCGAGGCCGGCGAGCGGTACCTCAGCGCCGATGCTCCGGCGCCCGAGGGGCGGATGGTCTCCGGGACGGTCCGGGCCGGCGAGCTGCTGCCTGCGGCGGCACTGGTGGACGCGGACCCGGACGGCCGTCGTCCCGTCGGGGTGGCCCTGGACGAGCCGCTGCCGTCCGGCGTGGGCGTGGGGGACCGCGTGGACGTCTGGGTGGCCATGCCCGCGGAGGGAGGCCGCGGCCATGCGGACCCGGCCCGGCTGGCCGAGGCGCTCGAGATCTCCGAGGTCACGGCGGAGCAGAGTGGCTTCGGCGGCTCGGGCACCACCCGGGTGCAGCTGCTGGCACCGGAAGAGACCCTGCCGCGCATCGTGGACGCGAAGGTCAAGGACGCGCGGGTCACCCTCGTGCCGGCCCACGGGGTGCGCTGACCGTGCGCATCGCCCTGGCCACCACCGTCCAGCCGGGCCTGGACCACATCGGCCCGCTCGAGCGGCACCAGACGGACATCACGGTCCTCCGCCGGGCCGAAGACCTCGCCGAGCTGCTCGCGATCGCCCGCTCCGGTCTCGTGGACGCGGTCCTCGTAGCCGGGGACACCGAGTCCCTCACCGCCGCCTTCCTGGAGGAGACGGCCCGGCTGCCCCGACCCGTGGGCGTGGCGGCGCTCAGCGAGGTCCGTGCCGAGCGTCGTCGCCTCCGCGGCATGGGGGTGCCCTGCGTGCGCGCCGACGCCGACCCCGAGCAGATCGCCGCCGTCGTCGTGGAGTCCGCGAGCGCGGCCGCGGAGGGCCGCCGGCCGGCGACCTCGCACGGGGAGGACGCCGACCACGCCTTGGATCACGCCGAGGACCTCGACGACCTGCCGATCACCCTGGAGACGCTCGGCGCGGACGAGGTGCCCGGCCTCACGGACCCCTGGCGCGGCGCCGACGAGCCCGACGACGCCGGGCCGGGTGCCGCCCCCGCCGCGGCCACGCCCGACGGCGGCCCCGCCACGGCGGACGAGGGAGCCGACCCCGCACCCTCTCCGGAGGAGGGCGAACCGGCCGGACCCGCGCGGGAGTCCCTGGTGACCGTGGTGTGGGGCCCCACCGGCGCTCCGGGACGCACCACCGTCGCCGTGAACCTCGCCGCCGAGCACGCCGTGGCCGGCCGGAACACGCTGTTGATCGACCTGGACACGTACGGCCCCGCCGTCGGTGTGCACCTGGGGCTGACGGAGGAGTCGGCCGGCGTGGCGCGGGCCGTGCGGCGGGCCGACCACGGCCGGCTGGGCGCCGCCGACCTGGCGGCCGCGGGCGTCCGCGTCCGCGTCGCCGGCGCGGACCTGACGGTTCTGACGGGACTCACCCGCGTGGACCGGTGGCCGGAGCTGCGCCCCGCCGCCGTCACCGCGCTGATCGCGGCCGCCAGGGAACGGTGGGACCGCGTGGTCGTCGACGTCGGGTTCGGTCTCGAACAGGACGAGGAACTGTCCTTCGACGTGCCCGCCCCCCAGCGCAACGGTGCGACCCTGGCGGCGCTCGCCGCGGCCGACGAGGTCATCGCGGTCGGAGGGCCGGACGCCGTCGCGCTGCCCCGCCTGGTCCGCGCGGTCGAGGAACTGGCGGAGGTGGCCCCGGCGGCACGGCTGCGCGTCGTGGTCAACCGGCTCCGGCCCGCGGCCGCCGGCGTCGCCCCGCGCGCGCAGGTCGAGGCCGTCTGGAACCGCTACGCCTCGCCCGCCACGCCGCTGGAGGCGTTCCTGCCGTGGGACCCGGCCGCTGCGGACCCCGCGCTGCTCGCCGGCCAGGTGCTCGCCGAGGCCGCTCCGAACAGCCCGCTGCGTCGCGCCCTCGCCACGCTGGCCGGTGTCCCCGCCCGCCCCGCCCGCCGCGGACGGCACCGCGCACGGCCCCCACAGGCCATCGCCGCCGCGTCCTCCGACGCCGCTCGCGACGCCACGGACACGGGCCGCCCGGCACGTCGCCGTACCCTGATCCCATGGTCAGTTCGCTCGCGCAGGACCCCCTGACGTCGCACCCGGACATCCGGGACGAGGACCGCGCCTGGCTGCAGCGGCTCGTGGGGGACTGGCAGCTGGTGGCAGACCTGGCGCTCGCGGACCTCGTGCTCTGGTGCCCCGTGCCCCGCCGCGACGAGGCCGGAGGGTTCGTCGCCCTCGCCCAGGTCCGGCCCTTCACCGCTCCCACCCTCTTCCACCGCGACATCGTGGGCTCGCGCGCCCGCGCGGACCTGCGGGCCGTCGTCGGGCAGACGTGGCACGGCGGGGAGCGGGCCGAGGGGGCCGGCCCCGTCGAGGCCCCGGGAGGCACGCTGCAGGTGCGTCTGTGGCCGGTGGTCCGGGCCGGGAGGGTCATCGCGGTCGTCTCCGCGCACGCGGACCCGAACGGCCGGCCGGCGCGCTCGGTGATCGAGGAGAACTACAGCCGGACGGCCAGCACCCTGCTGGACATGATGCAGCACGGCCGCTGGCCGGCGCCCGAGGAGCCTCCCGGCCTCTGGGCAGGCGGCACGCCGCGGGTGGGGGACGGCCTCGTCGTGCTCGGGCCGGACTCGGTCGCCGAGTTCACCAGTCCCAACGCGGTCTCCGCCCTGCGCCGGCTGGGCATCGCCTCGACCCTCGAGGGGCACCGGCTCACCGACGTGCTGGCCAGCACCGAGGCCGCCCGTGTGCCCACCGACGAGGGGACGTGGGCCGTGCTCACCGGGCTGCGTGCCGGACGTCGGGAGGTGCAGTCCGGCGGGGCGTCGCTGACGGTGCGCTCCGTCCCCCTCCTCGGTCCGGACGGCTGGCAGGGGGCGCTGCTGCTGCTGCGCGACGTGACCGAGCTGCGCCGCCAGGAGCAGCGTCTGCTCACCAAGGACGCGACCATCCGCGAGATCCACCACCGCGTCAAGAACAACCTGCAGACCGTGGGATCGCTGCTGCGCATGCAGGCGCGGCGCACGTCCTCGCCCGAGGCGGAGCGTGCGCTGCGTCAGGCGATGCAGCGGGTGGACACGATCGCCCTCGTCCACCAGACGCTGAGCGAGGAGATCGAGGACCAGGTCCCCGTGGACGGTCTGCTGCAGCGGCAGTTCCGCCTGGCCGTCGAGGTGTCCGGGGACGGGAGGCCGCTGCAGGTCGCGGTCACGGGTGAGTTCGGTGAACTGCCCTCCCACGTGACCACGCCGCTGGCGCTGGTGCTCAATGAGCTGGCGGCCAACGCCGTCGAGCACGGCACGGCGCCGGGCGGTGGCTGCGTGGGCCTGCACGCCGACCGCGAGTCGACCCCCGCAGGAACGGTGCTGGTCGTGTCCGTGACGGACAGCGGCCCCGCCGCCCCCGACGGATGGGTGCCGGGGGAGTCCCCCCGCGCGGGCGAGGGATCGGGGCTCGGTCTGCGCATCGTGCACTCGCTCGTGGAGGGGGACCTGCGCGGCACCCTGCGCTGGGAGCGGTCCGACGACGGCGGCACGCGCGTCGTGCTGCGACTGCCCCTGACGTGAACCCGGCCGGGCTTGAGGACGGCCCCGTCGACGTCGTCGACGGGGCCGGTGGTCCGGGTGGGTCAGGAGGCGCGGCGGGCACGCGCGGCGCGGCGCTTCATGGCGCGCCGCTCGTCCTCGCTCATGCCGCCCCAGACGCCCGAGTCCTGGCCGGACTCCATGGCCCACTTCAGGCACGTGTCCACGACCTCACACGAGCGGCACACCGCCTTCGCCTCCTCGATCTGCAGGAGGGCGGGGCCGGTGTTGCCCACCGGGAAGAACAGCTCCGGGTCCTTGTCCAGGCACGCTGCTTTACTGCGCCAATCCATCGGTCCGCTCACTTTCTGTCGGAAGAGCCGGAGCCCGCGGGCGCCGGTGGTCACGGCCTCCGCCGGCGGCGGGCGCGGGGGCCTGCGCGGACGACGCGCGGCACGACCGATACGGAGGGCGACCCTGGTCATTGCAACGGGGACCGCCTTCGTACGAACGCGGCCCCCGGAAATCTTTCGCGTGCCATCCTCGCACGGCCCTCACGAGTGAACAAGAGGTGAATGAGGTGCATCACCTCGCTGCACTGCGAGTCCTTCGTCACACCCATGCCCGGGACGGCGCGTCGCCGCGAACCTGGCCCGCGCACCGCCCGGCGTACCGTGGGGGACACGTCCGTCCCCGCAGCCGTCCCGCAGGAGAGGCCCCATGACACAGTCCCGCCGCCCCGACCCCGTCGCCCCGTCCGAGTCGTCGGGCGCCGACGCGACGACGGTCCCGCCCCGCCCCGGCCGGGGCCTGCCGGTGGCCGTCCTCGTGGTCGCCGCGGCGCTCGTGGTCGAGGCGGGCGCGCTCCTCTGGCTCGCCGTGGACGCGGTGGTGCATGCGGCGGACGGGGTGCTCCCGGCCGGCGCCCGCGTGATGCTGATCGTCATCTACGCGCTGCTCGCCCTGTGGATCATCGCGACCTCCGTCGCCCTGCTGCGCGGTCGGGCGTGGAGCCGCGGCGCCGCCGTCGCGATCCAGCTCTTCGGTGTGCTCCTGTCCTCGTGGCTCTTCAGCGTGGACGCCGCCGCTCTGGGTGGGCCGCTGCTCGCGGTCTCCGGCGTCGCGCTGCTCACCCTCTTCACGACGCCGGTCACCCGGCATCTCACCCCCGCCCCGGAGGCCTCGACGGACGCCTGAGCCCCGCCCCGACGACGACGGCGCGCCCCCGGCCAGGGGCGCGCCGTCGTCGTCATCGGGGCCGTGGTCAGTTCACCGGGCCGGTGAACTTCTCGCCGGGGCCCTTGCCCGGGGCGTCCGGGAACGGGGAGGCCTCACGGAACGCCAGCTGCAGCGAGCGCAGCCCGTCGCGCAGCGGTCCGGCGTGCTGGCTGCCGATCTCGGGGGCCGCGGCCGTGACCAGCCCGGCGAGGGCCGTGATGAGCTTGCGGGCCTCGTCGAGATCGATGAGCTCGCGGGCGTCGGGGGAGTCGGCCAGGCCGCACTTGACGGCGGCGGCGGTCATCAGGTGCACGGCGGTGGTCGTGATGACCTCGACGGCGGGGACCTCGTGGATGTCGCGGATCTCGGCGGGGGCGTCCATGGGGGTGGCGTCCTGGGCCTGACGTTCGTCTGTCATGGTGGTAAGCTTCCCATAGACCACTCGTGGTCCGCGCACGACCTCGTCATCCGGTGACCCCGGGGCGGGCATGCACGGGCCAGGAGCAGCAAAGTGGAGGCCTCTCTCCCACCCGCGTCAGCAGGATGTCCGGTTCGCCCCGGGCCGAGTTGCCGGGTCGCCGGTCGGGACCGCCGCGTCGTGGCGCGCAGCCCGCACCGAGGGTCCCGTCCGACGGGATCGTGTCGAGGCCTCCGTCTGCGTCCGCGCAGGGGAGGCCTTCCTCGTTTCCGAGGGCCCCTCCGGTGGGCGCGGGGTCACCCGTCGTCTCACACAGAGGAGTACCACCATCAGCGATCCCCGCATCAACGAGCGTATCCGCGTTCCGGAAGTCCGCCTGGTCGGCCCGAACGGCGAACAGGTCGGCATCGTCCGCGTCGAGGACGCCCTCCGGCTCGCCGCCGAGGCGGACCTGGATCTCGTGGAGGTGGCCCCCACGGCCAAGCCTCCGGTGTGCAAGCTGATGGATTTCGGCAAGTACAAGTACGAGGCCGCGGTGAAGGCCCGTGAGTCGCGCAAGAACCAGGTGAACACGGTCCTCAAGGAGGTCCGCTTCCGCCTGAAGATCGACAAGCACGACTACGAGACCAAGACCGGCCACGCCAAGAAGTTCCTGAGCCAGGGCGACAAGGTCAAGGCCATCATCCAGTTCCGCGGCCGTGAGCAGCAGCGTCCCGAACTCGGCATCAAGCTGCTGCAGCAGTTCGCCGAGGACGTCGCCGAGCTGGGCACCGTCGAGTCGCAGCCGCGCCAGGACGGCCGCAACATGGTGATGGTGGTCGGCCCGCTGCGCACCAAGGCCGATGCGCGGGCGGACCAGCGCAAGAACTCGGCCGAGAGCCACCGCGAGCGTCAGGGCGGCGGTTCGCGTCGCGACCAGGCCGCCCGCGAGGCCAAGGAGCGCGCCGCGCAGAAGGCGGCGTCCGACTCCGCCCCGGTGCGGAATTCGGTCGGGGACGCGTTCCCCGAGCAGCTGAAGGCCATGGCCGCCCGGACGCAGGAGAACGCCTCCGCGGCCCCGGCCGAGACGACGCAGGCGCCGAAGACCCCGGCCCCGGCGGCTCCCCGCCCGGCCGCGGCCGCCCCGGCTGCGAAGCCGGCCTCCAGCGCCACGCCCGCATCGTCCCCGAAGCCGGCCGCGACGCCGAAGCCGCAGTCCTCGGCTGCGCCGGCTGCCACGCCGAAGCCGCGGTCCGCCGCCAAGCCGGCCGCGCCGTCGTCGGCTCCGAAGCCGACGGCCAAGCCGATGCCGGCCCCGCCGAAGCCCGCCGCCCCCCGCGGCGGTGCCCCCAAGCCCGGTCCTCGGGCCTGACCCCCCGGGGTCGCCACAGACCAGCCCGGTCCGGACGGACCGGGGTGACCAGCACTGCCGTGCGCGCCGCGCACGGCAGCGATGAGTGAAGGAGAACGGCAGCCATGCCGAAGATGAAGACCCACAGCGGTGCCAAGAAGCGCTTCCGCGTGACCGGCTCCGGCAAGATCATGCGCCAGCAGGCGAACCGCCGCCACTACCTGGAGCACAAGTCCTCGCGCCTGACCCGCCGTCTCAAGGGCGACCAGCTCGTCTCCAAGGGCAGCATCAAGCAGATCAAGCGGATGCTCGGCATCTGACACCCCCCCGGCCTCGCCGGAACCCCTTCCTCCTCGGCCGTGACGCGCCAGTGCGCGCCCCGGGGACCACACAGATTGGAGTACGCACGTGGCACGTGTGAAGCGGGCAGTGAACGCCCACAAGAAGCGTCGGACCATGCTGGAGCGCGCCTCCGGCTACCGCGGCCAGCGGTCTCGCCTGTACCGCAAGGCGAAGGAGCAGATGCTCCACTCGTTCACCTACAACTACCAGCATCGCCACAAGCGCAAGGGTGACTTCCGTCGCCTGTGGATCACCCGCATCAACGCGGCCGCCCGCGCCAACGGCATGACCTACAACCGCTTCATGCAGGGCCTCAAGCTGGCCGGCGTCGAGGTGGACCGCCGCATGCTGGCCGAGATCGCCGTCTCCGACGCCGCGACCTTCGCCGTGCTGGTGAAGACCGCCCGCGAGGCGCTGCCCGCGGACGTGAACGCCCCCGCCGTCTCCCGCTGAGCCGGCTCCGGGGCCCTGAGAGCCCCACCACCACGCCCCAGGCGTGAGCACCACCGCCGACGGGGCGGGTCCTCCACCGAGGCCCGCCCCGTCGGCGTCTGCGCACCCGCAGCCGAGCCCCGACCAGGAAGACCCCATGACCCCGCACGCCGAGCCGATGACCCATCCCCGCGCCGAGCGCGTGCGCGCGGTGGCAGCCCTGGCGGGCCGCTCCGCCCGACGCCGGACGGGCACGTTCCTCGTCGAGGGGCCGCAGGCCTGCCGCGAGGCCTTGCGCGCCCACCTGGGGGAGGGGCCGACGGCCGCCGCGGGGCAGTGGCGCGCCGGGCGGGTGCTGACCCAGGTGTACGTGTCCGGCGGACTCGTGGACCGGGACCCCGCGCTCGCCGAGCTCGTGGCGCGCGTCCGGGACCGCCCGACGCCGGGTGGTGAGCGCGTCCTGGTGCGCGAGGCCAGCGACGAGGTGCTCACCGCCATGGCCGACGCCGTGACGGGGCAGGACATCGTCGCCGTGGCGCGGATGCCGGAGCCGCAGGCCGCCGAAGCGGTCCTCGAGGAGGCGCGCCTGGCCGCCGTGCTGTGCCGCGTGCAGGACCCGGGGAACGCCGGCACGGTCATCCGAGCCGCGGACGCGGCCGGGGCGGACGCGGTGGTCCTCACCCCGGGCTCCGTCGACCCGTTCAACCCCAAGGTGGTCCGGTCCACCGCCGGGTCGCTGTTCCACCTGCCCGTGGTCACCGCCGTCCCCGCAGAGGCGGCCGCGGCCGCCGCCCGGGCCGCAGGCCTGCAGGTGTGGGCCGCCGACGGCTACGGTTCGGACCGGCTCGACGCCCTCGGCCCCGGCGTGGTCGCCGCGCCGACCGCGTGGCTGTTCGGCAACGAGGCCCAGGGCCTGGACGACGGCGAGCTCGCGCTGGCGGACCGCCGGGTGGCGGTGCCGCTGTACGGGGCGGCGGAGTCCCTGAACGTGGGGACCGCCGCCACGGTGTGCCTGTACTCGTCCGCGATGGCGGTGGCGCGGCGCGCCGGCTGAGGCCGCGGGCGAGGCGGCTCGGGCCGTCCGGAGACGCAGATGGGGCGGGGATCCACGTGGATCCCCGCCCCTTCTGCGCGTTCCCGGGTCGAAACCGGGCCGCTCAGCTCGCTCAGGCGCGGGTGCCGGTGCGGCGGGTGATGGCCTGCCACACGGCCGCGACGATGACACCACCGATGATCGCGAAGATCCAGGTGCCCAGACTGAAGAACTTCTCGTTCACGTTGATGTTGAACACCAGGGAGGCAATCCAGCCGCCGAGGAGAGCACCGACAATGCCGGTGAGGAGGGCGCCGAGCCAGCCGCCGCCCTGACGTCCGGGGAGGATGGCGCGAGCGATGGCACCGGCGATGAGGCCGAGAACGATCCAGCCAATGAAGCCCATGATAGTGATTCCTTTCAGGTTGCGAATCTGACGTACGAGAACGAACGTAGCAAGGGGTTTTCGTCCGGGGCCACCTCTGGCGCCCCGGCTTTTTCGGGATTTCCCGGCCGCACGAGGATCGCCCCGGCCGGGAGCGGGCCGATCAGCGGGGCGAGCCGCCGTCGTCAGCCCGGACGCCGGGCCGCGCCGCGACGTCGCGGCGCACGAGCAGGAACGCCAGCACCAGGCCCGCCAGGGCGATGCCCGCGCCGACCAGCGGCGGGGTCCGCAGCGACGCACCGGCCCCGATCGCGGCGGCCCCGACCCACGCGCCCATCGCGTTGGCCATGTTCAGCGCGGAGTGGTTGAGCGAACCGGCCAGCTGGGGTGCGGTGGGCGCGGAGTCCACGAGCAGCACCTGCAGGGACGGGGCGATCCCGGAGCCGCTGACGGCCACGCAGAAGAGGAACACGATCATCACCGGAGCCCACGAGGCCGTCAGCGCGACGGCGGCCAGCGAGACCGCGCTGAGCCCGAAGCTCAGGCGCAGGGTGCCCACCGGGTCGCGGTCCGTGAGGGCGCCGCTGACGAGCGTGCCGATCACCATGCCGACGCCGTAGAGGGCCAGCACGGCGGGGACCCACCGTTCCTCGAGGCCCGCGACCTCCGTGAGCAGCGGCGCGATGTAGGTGTAGAGCGCGAACATGCCGGCGAAGCCGATCACGCCCACGGCCACCGTCGCCCACAGGCGGCCGGAGGCCAGACCGCGCAGCTCGCGGCCGACCGAGGCGCCCGCGGGGGCCGGCACGGACGGGACGAGCCACGCGGTCGCCCCGACGCACAGGGCCGCGCAGACCGCCACGATGACGAACATCCAGCGCCAGCCGACGGCCTGCCCGAGCGCCGTCGCGCCCGGCACGCCCAGCACGTTGGCCACGGACAGCCCGGCCATCACCCACGCCACGGCCTGGCCGCGGCGGGCGGGCCCGGCGAGGTCCGCCGCGGCCAGGGCGGCCGCGGAGAAGTAGGCGCCGTGGGGCAGGCCCGACACGAACCGGGCCGCCATCATGCTCCCCATGTCCGGGGCGAGGAAGGCGGCCACGTGCCCCACGACGAACAGCAGCATCAGCACGATGCTCGTGACCCGTCGGTCGACGCGGGCGAAGGACGCGGCCAGCAGGGGAGCGCCGATCACGACGCCCAGCGCGTACATGGAGATGAGCACGCCGCCGGCCTCGAGACCGATGCCGAGGTCGGCCACCGCCTGCGGCAGCAGGCCCATCATCGCGAACTCCGTGGTGCCGATCGCGAAGCTGCCCAGGGCCAGCGCGAGGATGGCCGGCAGCAGACGCACGCGCCGGCCGCCCAGCAGCGCGCCCGGGCCCGTCGGCGCGGTCGGCGGGACGGACGGGTCTGGGCGCGTCGGACGCGGGGCGCGGGGGGAACGGTCGTGGGCGCCGTCGGCGGCGGGAGTGGGGGTGGGCACTCGCCCAGCCTACGGACTCCGGTCTGCGGGGGCGGGGGCCTCGCTAGCCTGGGCTCATGACCTCCGCCACACCTGCTCGCCCCGTGCTCCCCGCCAGCCCGACGACGTCGCCCCGGGACGGTGCGCGACCGCGGCTGGTCGTGGGGCTCGCGCTGCTCGACGATGTGGCCGCGCCGACCCGCCTGCTGGCGGCCCGTCGCAGCGCGCCTGCCCCGCTGCGGGGGCTCTGGGAGTTCCCCGGGGGCAAGGTCGAGCCGGGGGAGGGCGTCCAGGAGGCGCTGCTGCGGGAGTGCCGGGAGGAGCTCGGGGTCGCCGTGCGGCTCGGCCCCGAGGTGGCGGCGCCGGAGCCGGACGGGTGGGAGCTGGCCAACGGCGCCCGGATGCGGGTGTTCTGGGGCGTCCTGGCGGAGGAGGGGACGACACCCCGAGCCCTCCAGGACCACGACCTGCTGGCGTGGCTGCCGCTCGCCGGGCCGGGCGTGCGGCACCTGGACTGGATCCCGGCGGACCGGCCGATCGTGGCCGAGGTGCTCCGTGGCGCCGCCACGGCGTTCTCCGCGGGGCGCTGAGTCGACACGCGGCCGGCCGCGCCCCGCGGACCGGTCAGAACAGCGCGGGCTGCGCCGCCGGAGCGGAGGGCCGGGACGCCGGCCGGCGCCGGGCCGGGGGACCGTCCTCGCGCCGGATGCCGTGGGCGCCGCCGCGGGCCAGGCCGTGCCGTGCGGCGGCCTCCCCGGCCATCCGGGTGAGCATGCGGCGGTACGACTCGGGCGCGTAGGCGGACCGGGCGTACATCTGCTCGTAGCCGGCCAGCAGATCCGGGTGCTCGCGGCGGATCCAGTCCAGGTACCACTCCTTCGCGCCCGGCCGCAGGTGCAGGGCGCCCGGCATGACGCGCGCGGCTCCGGCGTCCGCCAGCGCGCGCATGAGGGCGTCGATCTCGCGGTCCCCGTCCGTGAGCCACGGCAGCAGGGGCATGGCCATGACGGTGACGTCCGCACCCGCGGCGGCGAGCCGCTCGATCAGGCGCAGGCGTGCGGTCGGCGACGGCGTGCCCGGCTCGACCGCGGCGGCGATGGCGGGGTCGAGCATCGCCAGGGACAGCGAGACCAGCACCGGCACCTGGCGCGAGGCCGCCTGCAGCAGGGGCACATCCCGCGCGAGCAGGGTCCCCTTGGTCAGCACGGAGAACGGGGTGCCGGAATCGGCCAGGGCCCGGATGATCCCGGGCATCAGCGCGTAGCGGCCCTCGGCCCGCTGATACGGGTCCGTGTTCGTCCCCAACGCCACCGCCTCGCGGCCCCACGTGGGGCGGGCGAGTTCGGCGCGCAGCACCTCGGCGACGTTGACCTTCACGACGATCTGCCGGTCGAAGTCGGCCCCGGCGTCGAGCTCGAGGAAGGTGTGGGTGCTGCGGGCGTAGCAGTACCGGCAGGCGTGGGTGCAGCCGCGGTACGGGTTCACGGTCCAGCGGAACGGCATGGCCGAGGCGGACGGCACCGAGTTCAGTGCGGTCTTGGCGAGCACCTCATGGAAGGTGACGCCCGCGAACTCCGGGGTGGTGACACTCCGCTGCAGGTCCGAGAGCGGCAGCAGGGCGGCGGAGCCGGCCGGTGTGCCGGCCGTCGCCCGCTGGGCTCCGCCCTCGGACCGCAGGGTCTGCGCTTCCCATCGCATGGCCAGAAGTAGAACACATGTTCGAATCGACCCGCAAGCGTGTTCGAGTCCGGGCGTGGCGCGGGCGCCGAGACGCGCCTACCGTGGTCGCCATGACCTCCCGTGCACCCGCCCCGGCCGCCCGCGTCCTGCTCACGGGCTTCGAGCCCTGCGGCGGCGATGTCCACAACCCGTCGATCGCCGCCGCGCGGGACGCCGTGGGCATCCTGGCGGACCGGGGTGTGACGGCCGAGGCGGTCGAGCTGCCGTGCGCGTTCGGCGCGGCCGGGCCGGCCCTGACCGCGGCCCTCGACCGGGTCCGGCCGGAGGTGGCGATCGCCGTCGGGCTGGCCGGTGGCACGGCGACGGTCCGGGTCGAACGGGTGGCCGTGAACCTGCAGGACGCCCGGATCCCGGACAACGCGGGGGAGCAGCCCGTGGACCGGCCCGTGCGCGCCGACGGTCCCGCGGCCCTGTTCGCCACCCTGCCCGCCAAGCGTGCCGTCGCCGCGATCCGGGAGGCCGGCGTCGCCGCGGAGCCGTCCCTGTCCGCGGGCGCGTTCGTGTGCAACCACGTCATGTACTCGCTCCTCGACGGCCCCGGCACCGCCCGGGTCGCCGGCTTCATCCACGTGCCGTGGGACACCGAGCACCGCCCGACGCCGGACACCCCGGCCCTGCCCGCGGCCGACCTGGCGCGCGCGGTGGCCGAGGCCGCCCTGACGGCGCTGGCCGGCGGCCCCGACCTCGACGTCCCCGGCGGCACCCTGCACTGACCTCCCCGGACCCCGGGTCCGTGTCGGCGCGATCGCCCGTGCCCGTCAGCGGCGGCGCCGCAGGCCGCGGACCACGGGCCGCTCGATGTAGCCGCCCAGGGCCAGGCTCGCGCGTCGTTCGAAGACGTTGCGCGAGGCCGGATCCCCGGTCCGCCACATCGACCACGCCGCCGCCAGCGCGTACGCCGGCAGGAAGGGCAGACCCAGCAGGAGGGCGTACTGGTCCGCATGGCCGGCCTCGTGCCGCCACAGCGTGGGCGTCATGCGCAGGCCGGGGCGGGTGAACACGACGTCGCCGACCGTGAACGCGGCCCCGCCCGGGAACCGGTGCGTCCAGCCGTGGGCCTCGATCAGCCCGTGCGGTCCGGGCCGCAGCGCGCAGCCGGCGACGACGGCGCCCACCAGCCCCAGCGGCGTCGCCAGGTTCAGCAGGTTCCACAGCCCGCGCGCCCGCACGTGCGCCGGAGGCGACGGCCGGGAGGGGGCCGCGGTCATGGCTGTGCCGCGGGATCGGCGTCCCCGGCGGGGGACCCGGACGCGGGGACGTCGAAGTAGAGCGGGGCATGGGCGGCGCAGCCCGGGTTGAACGGCGCCCCGCAGGCCGGGCACGCAGGATCAGCGGTGGCCTCGAGGGCGAGGTAGGCGGTCACGCTCAGCTCGGTGCGGCACACCCCGCACAGCACATGCGGCCGGTCGAACTCGCCGGCAGGCACCGGCACGGCCGGGTGGTCGGCGAGCTCCGCGTGGCAGCGGTGGCAGGACCAGTACGCGGGGCAGCAGGCGAAGCGCAGGGCGACGACGTCCCGCGCCGTGGCGTAATGGGCGCAGCGGGTCTGCGCGTCCAGGCCCACGCCCCGCAGCAGCGGGTCGGTGCCGTCGAGGGAGTCCGGGGCGGTCATGCGCCTCAGCCTAGGCCGAGCGGGCCCGGGGCGGACACTAGACTGACGGGCGTCCCACCGTCCCCCATGCGAAGGTCGTTGCCCTGATGACACCCAGCCCCGAGACCGGCGCGGAGCCCACCGCGCCCGTGGCGGAGATCTCCCCCGTGGACGCGGAGGCGGTGGAGGCCGCTGTGCAGGCCGCGCTCGCCGCATATGAGGCCGCGGCCGACCTCGATGAACTCAAGGCCGCCCGCCTGGCCCACACCGGCGACCGGGCCCCCTTGACTCTCGCGAACAAGGCGATCGGCGCTCTGCCCAAGGAGCGCAAGGCGGAGGCCGGCAAGCTCATGGGCGCCGCACGCGGCCGCCTGGGCAAGGCCCTGGCCGCCCGCACCGAGGTGCTCGAGGCGGAGCAGGCCGCGCGGATCCTGCGCGAGGAGACGGTGGACGTGACCACCGCGGTCCGTCGCCGCCGCGTCGGCGCCCGTCACCCGCTCTCGCTGACGATGGACCGTGTCTCGGAGATCTTCGTCGGCATGGGCTGGGAGATCGCGGAAGGCCCCGAGCTCGAGTCCGAGTGGTTCAACTTCGACTCCCTCAACTTCGCGCCGGATCATCCGGCCCGCGAGATGCAGGACACCTTCTTCGTGGACCCGGCCGAGGCCCACCTGCTGCTGCGCACCCACACCTCTCCGGTGCAGATGCGCTCCCTGCTCGAGCGGGGAGCCCCCACCTACGTGCTGTGCCCGGGCCGCACGTTCCGCACGGACGAGCTGGACGCCACGCACACCCCGGTGTTCCACCAGTTCGAGGGCCTGGCCGTGGACAAGGGCCTGACCATGGCCCACCTGCGCGGCACCCTCGAGTACTTCGCCCGCCAGATGTTCGGGGCGGAGGCGGCCATCCGCCTGCGCCCGAACTTCTTCCCGTTCACCGAGCCCAGCGCCGAGCTGGACATCTGGCACCCCGGCGCCAAGGGCGGGCCCCGCTGGATCGAGTGGGGCGGCTGCGGCATGGTGCACCCGAACGTGCTGCGCGCCGCGGGCCTGGACCCGGAGGAGTACTCCGGGTTCGCGTTCGGCATGGGCGTGGAGCGCACGCTCATGTTCCGCAACGAGGTCCCGGACATGCACGACATGATCGAGGGCGACGTCCGCTTCTCCCAGCACTTCGGAATGGAGGTCTGATCCATGCGCATCCCCCTGGACTGGCTGCGGGAGTTCGTCCCCGTGCCCGCGGAGCACCGTGCCGAGGACGTGATGGCCGACCTCGTCCGCGTCGGCCTCGAGGAGGAGGACGTCCACCGTCCGGCTGCCGAGCTGCAGGGCCCGATCGTCGTCGGGCAGGTGCTCTCCAAGGAGCCCGAGCCGCAGAAGAACGGCAAGACCATCAACTGGTGCTCCGTGCGCGTGGTGCCCGAGGGCGCCGCACAGCCGCTCACCGGCGAGGGGATCGAGCCCTCCGGCGTGCAGGGCATCGTGTGCGGCGCCCACAACTTCGAGGTCGGGGACAAGGTCGTCGTGGCCCTGCCCGGCGCGGTGCTGCCCGGCGACTTCCGCATCAGCCCCCGCAAGACCTACGGCCACGTCTCGGCCGGCATGATCGCCTCCAGCACGGAGCTGGGCATGGGCGACGACGGCACGGACGGGATCATCGTGCTCGGCGACCTCGGGCTCGACCCCGAGCCGGGCACCGACGCCCGGGACGTCCTGGACCTGCACGGCGAGGCCGCCGAGATCAACGTGACGCCCGACCGCGGCTACGCGTTCTCGATGCGCGGCGTCGCGCGCGAGTACGCGCACGCCACCGGCGTGCCCTTCACGGACCCGGCCGCCGCCGTCCACCCGCCCGCGGCCGACGACGCCGGCCCGGCCGTCCGCATCGACGACGACGCGCCGATCCACGGCGAGCCCGGGGCCACCCGGTTCGTGGCCCGCACGGTCTCCGGCGTGGACGCGACCCGCCCGACCCCGCCGTGGCTGGCCGCGCGCCTGCGCCTGGCCGGCATCCGCACCATCTCCCTGCCGGTGGACATCTCCAACTACGTCATGTGGGAGCTGGGCCAGCCCCTGCACTTCTACGACGCGGACACGCTCTCCGGCGAGATCGTGGTGCGCCGCGCGCGGGCCGGAGAGACCCTGACCACCCTCGACGGCAAGGAGCGCGAGCTCGACCCCGAGGACCTGCTCATCACGGACGACTCCGGCCCCATCGGCCTGGCGGGCGTCATGGGCGGGGCCGCCACCGAGGTCACGGACGCCACCACCACGATCGTGGTCGAGTCCGCGAACTTCGACCCCGTGTCGATCGCCCGTACGCGGCGCCGGCACCGCCTGCCCTCGGAGGCGTCGAAGCGCAACGAGCGCGGCGTCGACTGGGAGATCGCCGACGAGGCGGCCGAGCGGGCCGTGCAGCTGCTCGTCGAGCTCGCCGGCGGCACCGCCGAGCCCGGGGTCACCGACGTCGGGACGCGGCCGCAGCCGGCCGTCGTCGAGATGGCCGCCGACTTCCCCTCCGCCCTGGTGGGCGTGGCGTACACGACCGACGAGGTCGTGGAGACGCTGCGCGCCCTGGGCGCCGAGGTGGCCGTCGCCGAGGCCGCCGCCGACGTCGCCCCGCGGCTGACCGTGACCGCCCCGTCGTGGCGCACGGACCTGCGCATCCCCGAGGACCTCGCCGAGGAGGTCGCGCGCCTGCGCGGCTACGACGCGATCCCCTCCGTGGTGCCCGTGGCCCCGCCGGGCCGCGGCTTCACCCGCCGCCAGGCCCAGCGTCGCCGCGTGTCGGCCGCGCTCGCGGCCGCGGGACTCACCGAGGTGCTGGCCTACCCGTTCGTCTCCGAGGAGCAGAACCGGCGTTTCGGGGCGGACTCGGACGCGCAGGGCCAGGCCCTGGCGATGGTGGCCCTGGCCAATCCGATCGCCTCCCAGTACCGGTACCTGCGCCTGTCGCTGCTGCCGGGCCTCGTCGAGACCGCGCGCCGCAACCTCGGACGCGGCTTCCGCGATCTGGCGCTGTACGAGATGGGGCTGGTCTTCCTGCCCGGCGCGCAGCTGGGCTCGGCGACGATCCCCCCGCGCGCGGTCCACCCCTCCGCCGAGGTCCTCGCCGACCTCGAGGCCGGCATCCCCGCTCAGCCGTGGCACGTGGCCGGTCTGTACGCCGGGCACGACTCGGCGCCCGGGCCGGACCACGACCCCCGCCCGGTGGACTGGCAGGACGCGATCGCCGGGGCCCTCGACGTGGCCGACGTCCTCGGCGTCGAGCTGACCGTCCGGCAGGGCCGGCACCACGCGTTCCACCCGGGCCGGGTGGCCGAGCTCGTCGTCGTGACCGAGCACGGGGACCGGGTGGTGGGCGTCGCCGGCGAGCTGCACCCGCAGTGGCTCGAGGCCGAGGACCTGCCCGCCCGCACGAGCGTGTGGGAGCTGGACCTGGACGCGCTGTGCGCCGCGGCCCCCGAGATCGTGGTCGCCGCACCGCTGTCCACGTTCCCCGTGAGCACGCAGGACGTGGCGCTCGTGGTGGACGAGGCCGTCGTGGCCGGGGACGTGCGCGCGACCCTCGCCGAGGGCGCCGGGGAGCTGCTCGAGGCCGTCGAGCTGTTCGACGTCTACCGGGGCGCGGGCGTGCCGGAGGGGCGGAAGTCCCTCGCGTTCTCCCTGCGCTTCCGCGCCCCTGACCGCACGCTCACCGCGGAGGAGGTCTCCGAGGCCCGCGCCGCGGCCACCGCGCTCGCGGCGCAGCGGCACGGGGCGGTCCAGCGCTGACCGTGTCCGTCGCGACCGGCCCGTGGGGCCTGACCTCGGCCGTCCCCGCCTCGGCGGGGGCGGCGGACGCCGTCTCCGCGCTGCTCGGTCAGGTGCGCACCGCCCTGACGGCGGCCTGGGGCGTGCCGGTGGGGCCGCTCGGGCTCCGGCACGCCTGCCCGCGCTGCGGCTCGGCCGCGCACGGCGTCCCCGCGCTGACCGGCCTGCCCCCCGGCCGGGTCGCCCTCGTCTCGTTCACGCGCGTCCGGATGCCCGGCACTGAGGACCGGGCTCGGATCGGGGCGTGGTGGGCGCCGGCACGGCCCGCCGACGGGCTCGGCCTCGGGGTGGACGTCGAGCGGGCGGACGCCGCGGCCTTCGCGGACGAGGACGGCCTGGGCGGGGTGGGCTTCTCGACGGCGGAGCGCGCCCGGGTGCGGGAGCTTCCCGCCCCCGAGAGGCCCGCCGCGCGGGCCCGGCTGTGGACGCGGAAGGAGGCGCTCGTGAAGGCCGCCGGCACCGGCTTCACGGGCGACCCCGCCGCCGTCGACGCACTGACCGTGCCGGCCGACGTCGTGCTGGTGGACCTCACCGACCGGCTGCCGGGCGGTCTCCTCGGGGCGCTGGCGCTGCGGGGCCGCTGAGTCGACCGCGCGGGCGCCTCAGCCCGGGAACGGCGGCAGCTCGGGCCGCAGCGTCCACGCGTCGAAGAGCTCGTCCACCTGCGCTCGGCTCACCCCGGCGTGCGGGGCCCACGCGTGCACGTGCGTGCGCAGCCCCAGGGAGTCGACGGTGCCGAACCGGTGCTCCCGCACCCAGGCGCGCAGCATGGAGCCGAAGAGGTCCGTGCCCAGCAGGTGCCGCAGCGCCTCCACGGTGAGCGCGCCGCGCTTGTACACCCAGTCCTCGAACATCTCCTCCGGCCCGGGCTCGGCCAGCGCCTGCTCCACCGGGTGCGCGGCCAGCTTCTGCCAGGCCCGCCGCGCCATCGAGGTGATGCTGGACCGCCCCGAGGCCTCGGCCCACAGCCACTCGGACCAGCAGGCGAAGCCCTCGTGCAGCCACAGGTCGGACCAGCGGCCCAGGGTCACGGCGTTGCCGAACCACTGGTGGGACATCTCGTGGGCGATCAGCCGCTCGGACTCCCACGAGCCGTCCAGGTGGTTGGTGCCGAACAGCGACATGCTCGCGGCCTCGAGCGGGATCTCGAGCTCCTCGTCGGCCACGACCGCGGTGTAGTCCTCGAATGGGTATGGCCCGTAGGCGTCGATGAACGTGGCCATCATGGCCGGCTGGGGGGCAAGGGCCCGGAGGGCCCGCTGCTCGGTCCGCGGGGAGACCACGAGGCGCAGCGGCGGCAGGCCCTCGGCGGGAGGGGCGGCGTCCACGAGCCGGTAGCGGCCGATCTGCACGCTGAGCAGGTAGGCGGGCACGCGCTGGTCGAGCCGCCACCGCCACGTGACCCGCGAGCCGCGCGTGCGCACGGGCGCGCCCACGCCGTTGGCGACGGGCAGGTAGCCCGCGTCGCAGGTGAGGGTGATCTCCGCCGTCGAGCGGGAGGTGGGGGAGTCCACGCACGGCAGCCACGTGGAGGCGCCGTGGGGCTGCCCGGCCACGAGCACGCCGTCCGTGAGCTCCTCCCAGCCGATCGTGCCCCACGGGCTGCGCCGCAGCGTGGGCGTGCCCGCGTAGACCACGGTCAGCTCCACGAGCGTGCCCTCCGGCCGGCTCTCGTCCAGGTCGACGACGAGGCGGCTCGGGGCGCGGCCCGGCTGGGTGAACGAGGAGGCGACGGCGCGGCCGTCGACGACGGCGTCCACCCGGGACACGCGCAGCCGGTACAGGTCCAGCTCGATGCGGCGGCTCTGCTTCGTCAGGCGCACGCGCAGGACGGCGGTGCCGGAGACCCGGTTCGCGGCCAGGCGCACGTCGAGGTCCAGTGCGATGTGCTCGACGGTGGCGGCGTCGGTGCCGACGCCCGGGACGTAGGGATCGGTGCTCATGCTTCCTCTCGGGAGGGGGTGGCCGCGGCGGCGGGGTCGCCGTCGGGACGACGCCACGGGGAGACCGGGTTGCCGAGCCACCACGTGCCGGCGGGCAGCTCCTCGCCGCGCATCACGAGGGACCCGGCACCGACGGTGGTGCCGCGGCCCAGGCGGGCGGCGGGCAGCACCACGGAGTGGGGGCCGAGGGTGGCGCCGTCCTCCAGGACGACGGCGTCCAGGGACATCACGCGGTCGTGGAACAGGTGGGTCTGGACGACGCAGCCGCGGTTCACGGTGGCGCCGTCGCCGAGCTCCACGAGGTCGGCCTCGGGCAGCCAGTAGGACTCGACCCAGGCGCCGTGGCCGATGCGGGCGCCCATCGCGCGCAGGAACCAGACCAGGGCGGGGGTGCCGGCCGCGGCCCGGCTGAACCACGGGGCGGCGAGGAACTCGGTGAAGGTGTCCGCGACCTCGTTGCGCCAGATGAACGAGGACCACAGCGGGTGCTCGCCCGCGCGGATCCGGCCGACGAAGACCCGCTTGGCGAGCACGGTCAGGCTCGCCGCGACCGCGCCGGCCGCGAGCAGGACGACGCCGCCCAGGACGAAGGCCAGCGCCCACGTGCCGACCGCGATGAGGGCGGCCAGCGTCGCGCCGACGGC
Organism: Micrococcus sp. PSi08; assembly: GCF_054960655.1. Taxonomy (NCBI): domain Bacteria; kingdom Bacillati; phylum Actinomycetota; class Actinomycetes; order Micrococcales; family Micrococcaceae; genus Micrococcus; species Micrococcus sp. PSi08. The sequence continues at coordinate 39,693 of NZ_JBHNYP010000018.1, forward strand.
GAGGGACAGGGCCACGTGCAGCCACACCGGGATCGCGCGCAGCAGCTCCCAGGCGGTGCGGGCGGCCTTGAGTCGGGCCGGCGGGTCGTAGGTGAGGGCGGCGTCTGCGGTGACCTCGTTGCGGCGCAGGCGCACGGGCGGGGAGCCCATCCAGGACGTGCCCGCCTTGGTCTTGGCCGGGGTGGTGGACAGCACCGCCACGAGCGAGTCGCGGCGCAGGGTGCGGCCGCCGGGCACCATGCCGGAGTTGCCCACGAACGAGCGCTTGCCGACCTTCGCGGGGGCCACGTGCATCCACCCGCCGTCGAGGGAGTAGGAGGAGACCATCGTGTCGTCGGCGAGGAACGCGCCGTCGCCCACGCGGGTCATGCAGGGCAGGAGCACCACGGTGGAGGCCTCGACGCCGCGGCCCACCTCGGCGCCCAGCAGGCGCAGCCACGTCGGCGTGAAGCGGGAGGCGTAGATCGGGAACAGCTGGTCGCGGGCGGCGTCGAGGACGCGCTCGGTGGCCCACACCTGCCAGCCGACCCGGGAGCGCACGGGGTGGTGCCCCTCCGTGATGCCGAGCGCGAGCAGGCGCACGGTGACGAGCACGAGCAGCATCTGGGTCAGGAACCAGACGCCGGCCACCAGGGGGCTTGCGGCCAGCAGGCGCGCCGCGGTGGTCCCGACGGCGGCCAGCGGCCCCGCCTCCGGGGCCGGCGGCCACCAGGTCAGCGACCACGCGGCCACCGCGGCCGCCGCGGCGGCGGAGACGAGCGGAAGGAGGGAGATGAGGGTCGAGAGGACGGTCGCCATCAGGCGCCAGCCCGGGGTCTCCCGCGGCGCCTCGGCGGGGCCGCGGGACTTCACCTTGCCCACCTTGACGGCGGGGGAGCCGGCGTGGCGCTGGCCGCCGCGCACCCGCCCGGCGACGGTGGACCCGGCCTCGACGTGCGCCCCGGCGCCGACCTGGGCGCCCGGCAGGAGCGTGGAGCGGGCGCCCACGACGGCGTCCGCGCCGATGCGCACCTCGCCGAGCCGGACGACGTCGCCGTCGACCCAGTAGCCGGACAGGTCCACCTCGGGCTCGATCGCGGCGCCCTCCTCGACCGTGAGCATGCCGGTGACCGGTGGCACGGTGTGCATGTCCACGTCCTTGCCGATCCGGTTGCCCAGCAGCCGCGCGTAGGCGGGCACCCACGTGGCGCCGGCCAGCGAATAGGGGTCCACGAGGTCGCTGATCTGCTGGGCGAGCCACAGGCGCAGGTGGACGCGGCCGCCGCGTGGGTAGGACCCGGGGCTCACGCCGCGCAGCAGCAGCCGGGCCGTCGCGGCGGTGAGCAGCATGCGGCCGGGCACGGTCACCACCAGCAGGCCGGCCACGATCAGCACCCACCACGGCACGGTGGGCAGCCCGGGCGCGAGCCCGGAGAGCGTCAGCAGGTTCAGGGCCAGGCCGGTCCACACGCCCAGGCGCAGGGCGGGCAGGACGAACACGGGCAGTCCCACGAGGGTCTGGACCCACTGGGTGCGGTGGCGGGTGCGGTCGACGTGCCGGTCGTGCACCTCGATGCCGCGGGGGCCGTCGTCGCCCACGACGGCGGCCACGAGGGCCCCGGCGGTGGGGTTGCGGTAGACGTCCTGGACGGTCACGGCCGGGTGGCGCAGGCGCAGGCGGGCCACGAGCTGGGCAGCGGCGAGCGAGCCGCCGCCGGCCTCGAAGAAGTCGGTGTCGGCGTCCTTGGGGGGCGCGCCGAGCACGTCCGCCCACTGGCGCAGCACCCAGCCGTCGGCGGTGTCCTCGTCCGGCGGGGGCGCGTCCTCGTCCACCTCGGCGCCGGGCAGGGGCCACGGCAGCGCGTGGCGGTCCACCTTGCCGGAGGTCTTCGTGGGCAGGGAGTCCACGACGGCCAGCCGGGGCACGAGTGCGGCCGGCAGCTCCGCCGCGAGGTGCTCGCGGGCCATGTGCAGGTCGAGCTCGGCCTCGGGGTCCGCGGGGACGAGGTAGCCGACGAGGATCTGGTGGCCCGCCGGGGTGGTCTGCACGGCCGCGGCGCCGCCGTGGACGCCGGGCAGGGCCTGGAGGGCCGCGTCCACCTCGCCGAGCTCGATGCGGCGGCCGCCGAGCTTCACCTGGTCGTCGGCGCGGCCGACGAACAGCAGGCCCTCCGGCTCGAAGACCACGAGGTCACCGGAGCGGTAGGCACGCTCCCAGCCGAGGGAGGGCATGGGGGCGTACTTCTCGGCGTCCTTGGCCGGGTCGAGGTAGCGGGCCAGGCCGACGCCGCCGATGATCAGCTCGCCCGTCTCGCCCTCGGCCACGGGCAGCGTGGTCTGCGGGTCGACGACGGCCAGGTCCCAGCCGTCCAGGGGCAGGCCGATGCGGACCGGGCCGAGACCCGTGAGCGGGGCCGCGCACGCGACGACGGTGGCCTCCGTGGGGCCGTAGGTGTTCCAGACCTCGCGGCCGTCCTCCGCCAGGCGCGCGGCGAGCTCGGGCGGGCAGGCCTCGCCGCCGAAGATCAGCAGCCGGACGTTGTCCATGGCCTCGGTGGGCCACATCGCGGCGAGGGTCGGCACGGTGGACACGGCGGTGATGCGCCGCTCGGCGAGCCACGGGCCGAGGTCCATGCCGGAGCGCACGAGCGAGCGGGGGGCCGGGACCAGGCACGCACCGTGACGCCAGGCGAGCCACATCTCCTCGCACGAGGCGTCGAACGCGACGGACAGTCCCGCCAGCACGCGGTCGCCCGGGGCGAGCGGATCGTCCGCCAGGAAGATCCGCGCCTCGGCGTCCACGAAGGCCGCGGCCGAGCGGTGGCTCACCGCCACGCCCTTGGGGGTGCCCGTCGAGCCAGAGGTGAAGATGATCCACGCGTCGTCCTCGAGCCCGGGGGCGCGGGCCTCCGCGGCCGGGTCCGCGGTGTGCTCGGGGTGCGGGGCGTAGACCCGCTCGTCGGTGAGGACGCCGGCCACCTTCGCCTCGCCGAACACGAGGCGGGCGCGCTCCTCCGGATCGTCCGCGTCCACGGGGACGTAGGCCGCGCCGGCGGCGAGCACGCCGAGGATCGAGACGTACAGCGCGGCCGTGCCCGAGGCGATCCGCACGCCGACCCGGTCTCCCGCCCGCACGCCGGCGGCCCACAGGTGGCGGGCGGTCTCGTCGACGCGCTCCCGCAGCTCCGCGTACGTCAGCGGCTCGACGCCGTCGTCCAGGGCGGTCGCGTCCGGGTGCTCGCGCGCCGTGGCGTCGAAGAGCTCCACGAGCGTCCGGGCGGGCGGGGTGCGCTCGGAGCCGGGCAGCTGCGGCCGATGCGGCGCGCCCGCGGGGTCGAGGGGGACGGAGGGCGGGGTGGGCGCGGCGGACGAAAGGGACACAGGGGCCTCCGGGGGTGTGAGCGGCAAACCGAGGGTCGGACGCGGACCAGGCCGCAGCGGGACATTCTATGCCCCGCCCGCGGCCGCGCGGGGCGCCTGGAAGGCACCGGGCGGGTCCGGCTCAGGACAGGGTGAGCAGCACCTTGCCCGTCGTCGACCGGGACTCGAGGGCGGCGTGCGCGGCGGCCGCGTCCGCCAGCGGGAAGCGCTCGCCGATCCGTACGTCGAGCTCGCCGGAGGCCCACGCCCCGAACACCTCTCCACCACGCCAGCGGGTCTCCTCGCCCGTGCGCGTGTAGTGCACCAGCGAGGGCCGGGTGACGTACAGCGAGCCGGCCGCGTTGAGCCGCTGCAGGTCGAAGGGGGGCACCTGCCCGGAGGCCCCGCCGAAGAGCACGAGTGTGCCGCGCACGCGCAGCACCTCGAGCGAGGTGTCGAAGGTGTCCTTCCCCACGCCGTCGTACACGACGTGCGCGCCCTCGCCGTCCGTCAGCTCCGCCACCGTGGCGGCGAGGTCCGGATAGTCCACCGCGGCAACGGCGCCCGCGCCCCGGGACAGCTCCCGCTTCTCCTCCGTGGACGCCGTGGTGACCACGCGGGCGCCGCGGGCCGTCGCGAGCTGGGTGAGCAGGAGCCCCACCCCGCCGGCACCGGCCGTCACGACCACCGTGTGGCCCTCCTCCACCGGGAAGGTGGACCGGCAGAGGTAGTGGGCCGTCATGCCCTGCAGCGGAAGGGCGGCGGCCTCGGCCAGGTCGATGCCCTCCGGGACGGTGAGGAGACGATCCGCGGGGGCGGTGAAGTGCTCGGCGTACGCACCGGTGGCCGTCGCGGTGGCGACACGGGCCCCCAGGAGCCCGGCGTCCACGCCCTCGCCGAGCGCGACGACCTCGCCGGAGCCCTCCGTACCGGGGGTGAAGGGCAGGTCCATCGTGTAGACCCCGGAGCGCTGGTACGTCTCGATGAAGTTCAGGCCCGCCGCGGCGGTCCGCACCAGCACGTGCCCCGGCGCGGGGGAGGGCACCTCCGTCTCGGTCCACTGCAGGACCTCGGGGCCGCCCGTGGCGGACACGACGACGGCGTGGTGGGTGCGGGGGACGGCGGGGGTGTTCGCAGTGGTCATGGCCCCACTCTAGGAGCGGGCCGGGCCATCCGGCCCGGCCCGGGGGACCCGAGGCGCCGCATAGATATTCGGTGCAACGCATATCTGCGCTAGGATGAAGCCATGACCCACACCGTCGCCGTCTCCGGAGCCAGCGGCTACGCCGGGGGAGAGGCCCTGCGCCTGCTCGCCGGCCACCCGTCCGTCACCGTCGGAGCCATCACGGCCCACTCGAACGCGGGGGAGCGCCTCGGCGCTCTCCAGCCGCACCTGCACGCCCTGGCGGACCGCGTCCTCGCCGAGACCACCGCGGAGGTCCTCGCCGGCCACGACGTCGTGATCCTCGCGCTGCCCCACGGGGCCTCCGGGGCGCTGGCGGCCGAGATCGCAGAGCGATCCCCGGACACCCTGGTGATCGACGCGGGCGCCGACCACCGCCTCGAGTCAGCCGCAGACTGGGAGGCCTTCTACGGCACCGCGCACGCCGGGACCTGGCCCTACGGCCTGCCCGAGCTGCCCGGTCAGCGTGAGCGACTCGCCGGCACCCGCCGCATCGCCGTCCCCGGGTGCTACCCGACCACCTCGATCCTCGCCCTCGCGCCCGGCTTCGCCGCGGGGCTGCTCGAGCCGCAGGACGTGGTGATCGTCGCCGCCTCGGGCACCTCCGGGGCGGGCAAGGCGCTCAAGCCGCACCTGCTCGGCGCCGAGGTCATGGGCGGGATGAGCCCGTACGGCGTCGGTGGCGGGCACCGGCACACCCCGGAGATCGAGCAGGGCCTGGCCCAGGCGGCCGGCGAGCCGGTCCGCGTCTCCTTCACGCCCACGCTCGCGCCGATGCCGCGCGGCATCCTCGCGACGGCCACGGCGCGGCTGCGCCCCGGCGTGGCCGCCGCGGACGTGCGCGCGGCATGGGCCGCGGCCTACGGCGGCGAACGCTTCGTGCACCTGCTGCCCGAGGGGCAGTGGCCGACGACGAAGGCGGTCCTCGGCTCCAACCACGTGCAGCTGCAGCTCGCCGTGGATGAGCGTGCCGGCCGCGTGATCGTCTGCGCGGTGCTCGACAACCTCACCAAGGGCACGGCCGGCGGCGCCGTGCAGTCCATGAACATCGCCCTGGGCCTGCCGGAGCAGGCGGGGCTCGAGCAGCAGGGGGTCGCGCCGTGAGCGTCACCGCAGCACAGGGGTTCCGGGCGGCCGGCGTCACCGCGGGGCTGAAGGCCTCGGGCACGCCCGACGTCGCCGTCGTCGTCAACCAGGGCCCGCGCGACGCGGCGGCCGCCGTCCTCACCGAGAACCGGGTGGCGGCCGCCCCCGTGGTCTGGACCCGCCGCGCCGTGCGGGACGGCCGCGCGACCGCGGTCGTCCTGAACTCCGGCGGGGCCAACGCGGCCACCGGCGCCGAGGGCCTCGAGGACGCCCGTCGCACCGCCGAGCACGCGGCCGCCGCCCTCGGAACCGCCGCCGACGACGTGCTCGTCTGCTCGACCGGCCTCATCGGCGAGCGCCTGCCGATGGACACGCTCACCGCGGGCGTGGCCGAGGCGGTCGCCGCCCTCAGTCCGGACGGCGGCGAGGACGCCGCCGTCGCGATCAAGACCACGGACACCGTGGCCAAGACCGCCGTGGCCCGCGGCGCGGGCTTCACCGTGGGCGGCATGGCCAAAGGGGCGGGCATGCTGGCACCCGGCATGGCCACGATGCTCAGCGTCATCACCACGGACGCCGACGTCCCCGCCCCCGCCCTCGACGCGGCCCTGCGCGAGGCCGTGCGCGCCACCTTCAACCGGGTCGACTCGGACGGGTGCATGTCCACCAATGACACCGTGATCCTGCTGGCCTCGGGCGCGTCCGGGACGGCGCCCGAGCCCGCGGCGTTCGCCGCGGCCCTCCACGAGGTCTGCGCGGACCTGTCCCGCCAGCTCGTCGCCGACGCCGAGGGTGCCCGGCACGACATCGCCGTGCGCGTGGTCCACGCCGAGACCGAGGAGGCGGCCGAGGCCGTCGCGCGCGCTGTCGGCCGCTCCAACCTGTTCAAGACCGCGATCTTCGGCCAGGACCCGAACTGGGGACGCGTGATCGCCGCCGTCGGCACGGTCCCGGAGTCGGTCGCCGCCTTCGACCCGTACGCCCTCGACGTGCGCTTCAACGGCGTCCAGGTGTGCCGCGCCTCCGGCGTGGGAGAGGACCGCTCCCGCGTGGACCTGACGGCCCGCGAGGTGCTCGTCGAGGTCGACCTGCACGCCGGCGACGCCGAGGCCACGGTCTGGACCAACGACCTGACGCACGACTACGTCCACGAGAACTCCGCCTACTCCACGTGAGGACCCCCAGCATGACCCCGCACACCGATCCGGCCACGGCGGCCGCGCCCGTCCTGTCCACCGCGGACCGGCTCGACCGCGCCGAGTCCAAGGCGGAGGTCCTCGTCGAGGCCCTGCCCTGGATCCGGCGGTTCGCCGGCACCGTCATGGTCGTCAAGTACGGCGGCAACGCCATGGTGTCGGAGGAGCTGCGCCGGGCGTTCGCCGAGGACATCGTGTTCCTGCACCACGTGGGGGTCCACCCCGTGGTGGTGCACGGCGGCGGCCCGCAGATCAACGCGATGCTCGACCGCCTCGGCATCGCCTCGGAGTTCCGCGGCGGCCTGCGCGTGACCACCGAGGAGGCCATGGACGTGGTCCGCATGGTGCTCACGGGACAGGTGGGCCGCGAGCTGGTCGGCCTCGTGAACTCCCACGGCCCGTACGCCGTCGGCTTCTCCGGCGAGGACGCGGGGCTGCTGCGCGCCCGCCGCACGGGCGCCGTCGTCGACGGCCAGGAGGTGGACCTCGGCCTCGTGGGAGAGGTCACCGGAGTCGACCCGACCGCGATCCTCGACGTGATCGAGTCCGGGCGGATCCCCGTGGTCTCGTCGGTCGCCCCCGAGATCAACGACGACGGCGAGCCCACCGGGCAGGTCCTCAACGTCAATGCGGACACCGCCGCCGCGGCCCTGGCCGCCGCCCTCGGCGCCGCGAAGCTCGTGCTGCTCACCGACGTCGAAGGCCTCTACGCCGACTGGCCGGACCGCGACTCCCTCATCAGCTCGCTCACCGCCGCCCAGCTGCGCGCGCTGCTGCCCTCCCTGGCCTCCGGGATGATCCCGAAGATGGCCGCGTGCCTGGCGGCCGTGGACGCCGGCGTGCAGCGCGCCCACGTCGTGGACGGCCGCCGCCCCCACTCGATGCTGCTCGAGGTCTTCACCTCTGCGGGCGTCGGCACCCAGGTGGTGCCCGACGCCGAGCCCACCGCCCCGACCACCCCCGAGGAGGACGCATGAGCACCGACCAGTCCGCGCTGCTGGAGCGCTACCACGCCGCCCTGACCGGAGTCTTCGGCCGCCCCACCCGCGTGCTCGTGCGCGGCGAGGGGGTCCACGTGTGGGACGCCGACGGCCGGCGCTACACGGACCTGCTGGCCGGCATCGCCGTGAACGCGCTCGGCCACGGCCACCCGGCGCTGGTGCGGGCGGTGTCCGAGCAGGTCGCCACGCTCGGCCACGTGTCCAACCTCTTCACCTCCGAGCCGCAGATCCGCCTGGCCGAGCGCCTGCTGGAGCTGGCCGGCGCGCCCGCGGGCTCCACCGTGTTCTTCGCGAACTCCGGCACGGAGGCCAACGAGGCCGCGTTCAAGCTCGCCCGCCGCCACGGTGCGGACGACCCGTCCGGCCGCCGGACGCGGGTGATCGCGCTCGAGCGGGCCTTCCACGGCCGCACGATGGGCGCCCTCGCGCTCACGCACAAGGAGGCCTACCGGGCGCCCTTCGAGCCGCTGCCCGGCGGCGTGAAGCACGTGCCGGGCGGGGACGCCGCGGCCCTGCGGGCGGCCCTGGCCCCGGACGACGACGGCGCCACCGTCGCCGCCGTCATCCTCGAGCCGGTCCAGGGCGAGGCCGGCGTGCACGGCTGGCCGGCCGGCTACCTGGCCGAGGTGCGGGCCGCGACCCGCGAGGCCGGCGCCCTGATGATCCTCGACGAGGTGCAGTCCGGCGTGGGACGCACCGGCACGTGGTTCGGCTTCCAGAACCCGGCCGTCACCGGGGCGGCCGAGCCGGTGGTGCCCGACGCCTTCACCCTGGCGAAGGGACTGGGCGGCGGCGTGCCGATCGGGGCGCTCGTGTGCGTCGGCCCCGCCGTCTCCGGGCTGCTCACCGCCGGCCAGCACGGCACCACGTTCGGCGGCAACCCCCTGGCCACCGCCGCGGGCCTGGCCGTGCTCCAGACCGTCGAGGACGAGGGCCTGCTCGGCCACGTCCGCGCCGCGGGCGAGGCCGTGGCCGCCCTGCTGGAGGACCTGCCCGAGGTGGCCGCGGTCCGCGGTCACGGCCTGTGGATCGGCGTCGACCTGGCCGACCCCGCGGGACCGGCCCCGGCCGGCGGGCTGGCCCCCGCCGTCGTCGCCGCCGGCCTCGAGGCGGGCTGGATCCTCAACGCCACCGGCCCCTCCACCCTGCGCCTGGCCCCGCCGCTGACCGTGCCCGTGGCCGAGCTCGAGCGCTTCGCCGCGGCCCTGCCCGGGCTCGTGGCCGCCGCCCTGACCCCCGCCGAAGGAGACCGCCCATGACCCCCGCTGCCGCCGTCCGCCACTTCCTGGTGGACACGGACCTCACCCCGGCCGAGCAGGCCGAGGTGCTCGACCTCGCCGCGCAGATGAAGGCCGACCGGTTCCGGCACCGCCCGCTGGCCGGGCCCCGGACCGGCATCGTGTTCTTCGACAAGACCTCCACGCGCACCCGCGTCTCGTTCGCGGCCGGCATCGCCGAGCTCGGCGGGACGCCGCTGATCGTGAACCCGGGGGAGTCGCAGCTGGGCCACAAGGAGTCCGTGGCGGACACGGCCCGCGTGCTGGAGCGGATGGTCGGCGTCATCGTCTGGCGCACGTTCGCGCAGGCCGGTCTCGAGGAGATGGCCGCCCATTCCTCGGTGCCCGTGGTCAATGCGCTCAGCGACGACTACCACCCCTGTCAGATCCTCGCCGACCTGCTGACGGTGCGCGAGCACCTCGGCGGCACGGCGGGCCGCACTCTGACGTATCTGGGGGACGCGGCGAACAACATGGCCCACTCGTATCTGCTCGGCTGCGCGACGGCCGGCATGCACGTGCGGGTCGCCGGCCCCGAGGGGCACCTGCCTGCCGAGGACGTCGTGGCCGCCGCTCGACAGCGGGCGGCGGAGACGGGCGGTTCCGTCCTCGTCACGACGGACGCGGCCGAGGCCCTGGCGGGCGCGGACGTCGTCGTGACCGACACGTGGGTGTCCATGGGCCAGGAGGAGGAGAAGGAGGCCCGCCTGGCGCTGTTCCGGGACTACCAGGTGGACGCCGCCGCGATGGCGCGGGCGGCCGACGACGCGATCTTCCTGCACTGCCTGCCCGCGTACCGGGGCTACGAGGTCACGGCCGAGGTGATCGACGGGCCGCGGTCCGTGGTGTTCGACGAGGCCGAGAACCGGCTGCACGCGCAGAAGGCGCTCATCGCCTGGCTGCTGTACCGCTCCGGCCTGGCCGAGGAGCCGCGCTGATGGCCGCCCCCACGACGAAGATCGCCCGTCAGGCCGCGATCCGGGAGATCCTGGCCACCCGGGGCATCCGCTCCCAGGCCGAACTCTCGGACGCCCTGGGCGATCGCGGGCTGTCCGTCACCCAGGGCACGCTCTCGCGGGACCTGGTGGACCTCGGCGCGGTGCGGACGCGCGGGCCGGCCGGCATGGTCTACGCCCTGCCGGCGGAGGGCGACGACGGCGCCGTGCCGGGCCGCGGTTCGGACGCGCAGCTGAACCGGCTGGCGAGCATGGCCCGCGAGCTGCTCGTCTCCGCCGAGCCCACGGCGAACCTCGTGGTCCTGCGCACGCCCCCGGGTGCGGCGCAGTTCCTGGCCAGCGTGATCGACCAGGCGCGCGTGGAGCACGTGATGGGCACGATCGCCGGCGACGACACCATCCTCCTCATCACCACGGGGACCACGTCCGCCCCGGCCGTCGCGGCCCACCTGCTGGGTCTGGCGGGCTAACCGACCCGTCCGGCCCCGCCCGCGCGGGTGACGGGCACCAGGCACGAGGAAGGCCCCCGCCGACGGCGGGGGCCTTCCTCGTGTGGTACCGGTCCGGGGGACCGGTCAGGCGTCTCAGGCCTGCGGCAGGACGAGCTCCTGGCCGACGTAGATCACGGCGGCGTCGGAGACGGCGCCCTTGTTGGCCTCGTAGAGGGCGGTCCAGCCACCCTCCACCTCGTACTCGTTGGCGAGCTTCCAGAGGGAGTCACCGGACTTGACGACGATGGTCTCGGCCTCGGCGACGACGGCCTGCTCCGCGGCAGCGGCCTGCTCCGCGGCGGCAGCCTTCTGAGCGGCGGCCTTCTCCGCGGCGGCAGCCTTCTGAGCGGCGGCCTTCTCAGCGGCAGCGGCCTTCTGAGCGGCAGCCTTCTCCGCGGCGGCGGCACGCTGGGCGGCAGCCTTGTCGGCGGCGGCCTGCTCGGCAGCAGCCTGCTTGGCGGCCCAGCGCTCGGCGGCGGCCTGGTCGGCAGCAGCCTGCTTGGCGGCCCAGCGCTCGGCCGCGGCCTGGTCGGCAGCAGCCTGCTCAGCCGCGGCCTGGTCGGCAGCAGCCTGCTCAGCCGCAGCCTGGTCGGCAGCAGTCTCGTCCGCGGCGGACTGGCGCTGCACGGTGGCGGTGCGCTCCACGGCGACCGGGGCGGCGTCCACGTCGCCGGCGTCCGCGTCAGCCTGGGTCAGGCCCAGCTTCTGCGAGCACAGCGGCCAGGCGCCCCAGCCCTGCAGGTCCTGGAGGATCTCGGCGCGCTTGATCTGCTCGGCCTTCGAGGCCTGATGCGGGTAGCCCTCGCCGCCGACGGCCTGCCAGGAGGACAGGGTGAACTGCACGCCGCCGTAGAAGCCGTTGCCGGTGTTGATGTCCCAGGTGCCGCTGGACTCGCACTCGGCGAGGCGGTCCCAGGTGTCCACGGTGGCGGCCTGGGCCGGGGCGGAGAAGCCCACGGCGGCGGCGCCGGCGAGGGTCATGCCCGCGACGATCGAGGCGGTGGCACGGCGGGAGCGGGTGGCGGAAGTGGTGAAGAGAGTCATGGTGTCCATGGCGAGTCCTCGCTGATCGGCGGCCGAGGCGCACCGGGGTCGTCCTTCTCCTTGGTCGGGTCATGCCCTCCGTCGGTTCGAGACGACCCAGCAGCGGGCGACCGTCGGAGGGGGTTCGATGTCGTGGCCTCCCCGTCCCCGACCTCTCGGTCAGATCACGGTTCGATCACGAATCGGCTACGGAAGAGTCAACGACGGGAGCCCCCCTCGCGTCAAATCATGGGTCGACGGATTCTTGCCCGTCTGTCTGAAATTTGAGAACGGGTGACGAATCGATCCCTAGAGTCGTGGGCGCGTGGATGAAATGCACGCTACTGGTCGGATTTGCTGTCATGGTGTCTGATCCGCCGGTGTGGACAACCTCCGTCACAGGGGCATGGGCGAAGGTCACGATCGACGGCCGAGGCCGTGACCTGAGTCGCGTTCGACCCGGGATTCGAGGGCGGAGCGATGGTCGCCCGTGGCCGTCGCTGTCGGCGCAGAGGGGCTGCACAGGGGCCATCGGGAGCTGATATTCCGTCAGTTGCATATTTATTCAAGATCCGGGTAGGATCGCCACCGAGCACGCCTCCGACGGCCACGTGCCGCGCTGGGAGACCCCCCCTATATAAAGAGGAGAAAACGTGAAGGAACGCATCATCCTTGCCTACTCGGGCGGCCTGGACACCTCGGTGGCCATCGGCTGGATCGCCGAGGCCACGGGCGCCGAGGTCGTCGCCGTCGCGGTCGACGTGGGCCAGGGGGGCGAGTCCCTCGAGACGATCCGCCAGCGCGCCCTGGACTGCGGCGCCGTCGAGGCCTACGTCGCCGACGCGCGTGACGAGTTCGCCGAGCAGTACTGCATGCCCACGCTCAAGGCCAACGCCCTCTACATGGACGCCTACCCGCTGGTCTCCGCGATCTCGCGCCCGGTGATCTCCCGCCACCTGGTCGCGGCGGCCCGCCAGTTCGGCGCCTCGACGGTGGCGCACGGCTGCACCGGCAAGGGCAACGACCAGGTCCGCTTCGAGGTCTCCATTCAGACCCTCGGGCCCGACCTGAAGTGCATCGCCCCGGTGCGCGACCTCGCCCTGACCCGTGAGAAGGCCATCGAGTACGCCCAGCGCAACGACCTGCCGATCGTCACCACCAAGAAGAACCCGTTCTCGATCGACCAGAACGTGTGGGGCCGCGCCGTCGAGACCGGCTTCCTCGAGGACATCTGGAACGGCCCCACGAAGGACGTCTACGACTACACGGACGACCCCGCCTTCCCGCCGGCGCCGGACGTGGTCACGATCGCCTTCGAGCGCGGCGTCCCCACGGCCCTCGACGGCCGCGCGCTGAGCCCGCTGGAGATCATCGAGGAGCTCAACCGCCGGGCCGGTGCCCAGGGCGTGGGCCGGATCGACATCGTCGAGGACCGCCTCGTGGGCATCAAGTCCCGCGAGATCTACGAGGCACCGGGGGCCATGGCGCTGATCGCGGCCCACCGTGAGCTCGAGAACGTCACCCTGGAGCGTGAACAGGCGCGCTTCAAGAAGCATGTGGACCAGCGGTGGACCGAGCTGGTCTACGACGGCCAGTGGTACTCCCCGCTGAAGCGGAACCTGGACACGTTCATCGACGCGACCCAGGAGCACGTCAACGGTGAGATCCGCCTGGAGCTCCACGGCGGCCGCGCCACGGTGCAGGGTCGCCGGTCCGAGACCGGCCTGTACGACTTCAACCTCGCCACGTACGACGAGGGCGACTCGTTCGACCAGTCCTCGGCCCGCGGGTTCATCGACATCTTCGGCCTGTCCGCGAAGACGGCCTCCGAGCGCGAGCAGCGCCTGCGCGGCAGCGACGACCTCCAGGACGTCGCCCGCCTGTCCAACGACTGACCCCGCACGCCCCGTGCACGACGGCGGCCCGCCCGCGACCGGGCCGGCCGCCGTCGGCCTGTCACCGACCTCGAGGAGACCTTCGATGACCGAGAACACCGATGCCCGCCACGGGACCAACGAGGGCGCCCTGTGGGGCGGCCGCTTCGCCGGCGGCCCTTCCGAGGCGCTCGCCGCGCTCAGCAAGTCAACGCACTTCGACTGGCGCCTGGCGCCCTATGACATCGCGGGTTCCCGTGCCCACGCCCGGGTGCTGCACACCGCCGGTCTGCTCAGTGCGGACGACCTGGACGGGATGATCGCGGCCCTCGACCGTCTCGAGGCGGACGTGCGTTCCGGTGCCTACACCCCGGCGGCGTCCGATGAGGACGTGCACGGCTCGCTCGAGCGCGGCCTCATCGAGCGGGCCGGTCCCGAGCTCGGCGGCCGCCTGCGGGCCGGCCGATCCCGCAACGACCAGGTCGCCACCCTCGGCCGGATGTTCCTGCGCGACCACGCCCGCATCATCGCGCGGGGCGTGATCGCCACGGTGGACGCGCTGCTCGATCAGGCGCGGGCGCACCCGCACGCGCCGATGCCGGGCCGCACCCACCTGCAGCACGCGCAGCCCGTCCTGCTCTCGCACCACCTGCTCGCGCACGCCTGGGCGTTCGCGCGGGACCTGCAGCGGCTCGTGGACTGGGACGCGCGCGCGGCCGTCTCGCCGTACGGCTCCGGGGCCCTGGCAGGCTCCTCCCTGGGTCTGGACCCGAACGCCGTGGCCACCGAGCTCGGCTTCGAGTCGGCCGTGTGGAACTCGATCGACGGCACCGCCGCCCGCGACGTGTACGCGGAGTTCGCGTGGGTCGCCGCGATGGTCGGCGTCGACCTGTCCCGCATCTCGGAGGAGGTCATCTTCTGGGCCACCAAGGAGGCGGGCTTCGTGACGCTGCACGACGCGTACTCCACAGGGTCCTCGATCATGCCGCAGAAGAAGAACCCGGACGTCGCCGAGCTGGCCCGCGGCAAGTCCGGCCGCCTCATCGGCGACCTCACGGGGCTGCTGGCCACGCTCAAGGGCATGCCGCTGGCCTACAACCGCGACCTGCAGGAGGACAAGGAGCCCGTCTTCGACGCCGCGGACACCCTCGAGCTGCTGCTGCCCGCCGTCTCCGGGATGATCGCCACCCTCGAGTTCCAGACGGAGCGCATGGCGGAGCTGGCCCCGCAGGGCTTCGCGCTGGCCACCGACGTCGCCGAGTGGCTCGTCCGCCAGGGGGTCCCGTTCCGCGAGGCCCACGAGCTGTCCGGCGAGGCCGTGAAGGCGGCCGAGGCCCGGGGCGTGGAGCTGTGGGACCTCACGGACGATGAGTACGCGGCCATCTCGCCGGCGCTGACCCCGCAGGTCCGCGAGGTGCTCAGCACGGAGGGCTCGCTCGCCTCTCGCGACGCCCAGGGCGGGACCGCGCCGACGGCCGTCGCGGCGCAGATCGGGGCGCTCGAGGACGCCCTGGAACCGCTGCGCCGCTGGGCCGACACGCCGGGCTCCGTCGTCGACGCCCGCTGACGCGGTCGCCCGGTCGAGTCGGCGTCGGCCGGGCCGGACGCGGCGGTGCCCGGCAGGGCACCGCCGCGTCACCCGCCGTTCACCGCGGTCGGCGTAGCATGGGTGGTCACTTTTCCGCCGGGCGGGCCGCAGCGTGGTCCGCCTCTCACCGCACCGCGAGGGCCCCCGATGACCGATACCGTGTCCGTCCGCCAGTCCGAGCTCGACCTCGAGCGGGGTCGGGTCGCCGAGCGGTACGCCCGCCTCGACGCCCTGCGTGAGGAGAAGGAGCGCCAGCTCGCGGCCGTGCGCCGGACCGGCCCGCAGGGGTCGCTGCAGAACCACTCCGAGCGCGACGCCTTCGCCAGCCTCTACGAGGACCGACTCGCCCAGCTCTACGCCGTGGACGACCGCCTCGTCTTCGGCCGGCTCGACCTCGACGCCGAGCGGGAGGGTGGGGCCGACGAGCAGCGGTACATCGGGCGCATCGGCCTCACCACCGAGGACCACGAGCGCCTCCTCGTCGACTGGCGCGCGGCCGAGGCCGGCGCCTTCTACCAGGCGACGGCGGCCCACCGGGGCCGCGTGCGCCGTCGTCGTCACCTGATGCTGCGGGGGCGCGAGGTGCGCGACCTCGAGGACGACATCCTGGACCCGACGCTGCTGGGCGAGGACGGCGTGCGCGCCGATGCCCAGGGTGCGCTGCTGGCCGCCGTCACCGCCCGACGCACGGGACGGATGGGGGACATCGTCGCCACGATCCAGGCGGAGCAGGACGAGGTGATCCGCGCGCCCCTGCCCGGGGCGGTCGTGGTGCAGGGCGGGCCCGGCACGGGGAAGACCGCCGTCGCCCTGCACCGCGCCGCCTACCTGCTGTACACCCACCGGGAGCGCCTCGCCCGCTCGGGCGTGCTGATCGTCGGCCCCTCGACCGCGTTCATGCGGTACATCGAGCGGGTGCTGCCCTCGCTGGGCGAGACGGGTGTCGTGATGTCCTCGCTGGGGACGCTGATGCCGGGCGTGCGGGCCGTCCCGGAGCGGGACCTCGACGCGGCGGCGGTGAAGGGCCGGCTGGACATGGTGGACGCCGTCGCCCACGCGGTCGCGCAGCGCCAGCGCCTGCTCGTCGAGCCGCGGCGCCTGATGATCGACGGCACGGCCGTCAAGCTCAAGCCGGCCATGGTCCGGCGCGCCCGGGACAAGGCACGGGCCACCCGCAAGCCCCACAACGAGGCCCGGGTGACGTTCGTGAAGATCCTCGTCCGCGAGCTCGCGGAGAAGCTGCGCAAGAAGCTGGAGAAGTCCTCGGGCGCCCCGGTGCAGCGTGACCTCCTGCTGGAGGACGTGCGCACCTCGCGCGACGTGCGCATCGCGCTCAACCTCTGCTGGATGCCGCTGACGCCGGAGAAGCTCATCGGCGACCTCCTCACCCGGGAGGACCTGCTCCGGGCGGCGGCCCCGTGGCTCTCCGACGCCGAGGTCGGCACGCTCCTGCGGCCGGCCGACGCCCCCTGGACCGAGGCCGACGTGCCCCTGCTGGACGAGGCGGCCGAGCTGCTCGGACGCCTCGAGACCCCGGGCCGGGGCGGTGAGTTCGCGGCCCAGCACGAGCGCAACCTCGAGAACGCCAGGGCGTCCCTGGAGAACATGCACCAGACGCTCGCGGACCTGGGCGTCGACGGCGTCGTGGACGCCGAGCAGCTGGCCGCGGCCAATGAGGCACGCGGGGTGCGACGGACCACCGCTGAGACCGCGGCCCACGACCGCACCTGGACGTACGGGCACGTGGTGGTGGACGAGGCTCAGGAGCTCTCTCCGATGCAGTGGCGCCTGCTGGCGCGCCGCTGCCCGATGAAGTCGTTCACCATCGTGGGGGACATCGCGCAGTCCTCCCGTCGTGACGCGGCCGGCTCGTGGGCGTCCGTCCTCGCCCCGGAGTTCGGGGACCGCTGGCGCCTGGAAGAGCTGACCGTGAACTACCGCTCGCCCGCGCGCGTGATGCGCTGGGCCGCGCAGGTCGCACGGGCGGCCGGGCTCGAGGTCTCCCATCCGCGCGCCGTGCGCGAGGGCGACCACCGCCCGCGCCTGGTGACGGAGCCGGGCGGGGACGTCGCGGCCCTGGCCCTCGACGCGGTCGAGGTCGAGCGGGACCGCGTGCCCGAGGCCCTGACCGCCGTGATCGCCCCCGCCGAGCGGACGGGGGAGCTGCTCACGGCCCTCCGGGAGCGGTGGGGGGAGGCGGCCGTGGACACCGCGCCGCTGCCCGGCGTCGAGATCGTCGTCGCCACCCCGTGGGAGACCAAGGGGCTGGAGTTCGACACCGTCGTGCTCGTCTCGCCCGAGCGGATCGTGGCCGACGCGCGCGGCGTGGTGGGCGATCTGTACGTGGCGATGACCCGCGCCACCCAGTCGCTGTCCGTCGTCGCCGGGACGGACGCGGCCGCGCTGCCGGCCGGGCTGGCGGACGTCCCGGAGTGAGCCCCGCGGGCGACGTCGCACGTGCACGGCGTCGCGGAGGCGCGCGGGCGCGTCGCTAGGCTGGGGGCTATGGCACCCCAGAACGAGGAGCGCGCGGCCCGACTGCGCGCACAGGCGAACGACCCGAGCTTCGAGAACGTCTGGCAGGAGCTGCGCTGGCGCGGGCTCGTGCACGTCTCGACGGACGAGGCCGCGCTGGAACAGGCGCTGGCCGGGGAGCCCGTCTCGTATTACTGCGGCTTCGACCCGACCGCTCCGTCTCTCCACCTGGGACACCTGGTCCAGCTGCTCACACTGCGCCGCCTGCAGCTCGCCGGCCACCGCCCGTATGCCCTCGTGGGCGGCGCCACCGGCCTCATCGGCGACCCGCGGCAGACCTCGGAGCGCGTCCTGAACTCGCAGGAGACCGTGGCGGCGTGGGTGGAGTCGCTGCGCGCGCAGATCGAGCCGTACCTCTCCTTCGAGGGGGAGAACGCGGCGACCATGGTCAACAACCTGGACTGGACCGCGGGCATGAGCGCGCTGGACTTCCTGCGGGACGTCGGCAAGAACTTCCGCGTCGGCACGATGGTGAAGAAGGAGATCGTGGCCAAGCGCCTGAACTCTGATGAGGGCATCTCCTACACGGAGTTCTCCTACCAGGTGCTGCAGGGCAACGACTTCCTCGAGCTGCACCGCCGGCACGGCGTGACCCTCCAGACCGGCGGCTCCGACCAGTGGGGCAACCTCACCGCCGGCACCGAGCTGATCCGCAAGGTGGAGGGGACCCACGCCCATGCGCTGGGCACGCCGCTGATCACGAACGCGGACGGCACCAAGTTCGGCAAGTCCGAGGGCAACGCCGTCTGGCTCGACGCGGAGATGTGCTCCCCGTACGCCTTCTACCAGTTCTGGCTCAACACGGCGGACGCGGACGTCGTCGACCGGCTCAAGGTCTTCACGTTCCTGACCCGCGCGGAGATCGAGGAGTACGCGCAGAAGGTGGCCGACGAGCCGTTCCGCCGGGAAGCCCAGAGGCGCCTGGCGTGGGAGGTCACGGCGCTGGCCCACGGAGAGGAGACGACGACGAAGGTCATCGAGGCCTCCCAGGCGGTGTTCGGAGGCGGCGACCTCACCACGGTGGACCCGGACACGCTGACCGCCGTGCTGGCCGAGCTGCCGCAGGCCGACCGGACCCAGTGGGAGGGGGAGCCGGGCACCGTGACCGCGGTCGAGCTGCTGGTCTCCACCGGGCTGGTCGCCTCGCGCTCCGAGGCGCGTCGGACGGTGCGCGACGGCGGCGCGTCGGTGAACAACGTGCGGGTGACGGATGCCGACCAGGTGTTCACCCGAGACGACGCCCTCGCCGGCCGGCACCTGCTGGTGCGCCGGGGCAAGAAGAACATGGCGGGTGCGGACCTGGGGGAGGCCTGACCACGGCCGCAGACCACCGGTGTCCACCGGGTCGCCAGAAGTGACCGAGGACACGACGGGCGGCGACGGCGGAGGAACCGCCCACGGGAGGAGCACCGGGCCCGG
>NZ_JBHNYP010000019.1:0-53857 GCF_054960655.1 Micrococcus sp. PSi08
CCGGTAGATGATCGCCTCCACCATGGCGCGGGCGTCGGCGAACGGCCTGCCGGCCCGGCCGGCCCGGGTCGGGAGCATCGGGGCGATCAACTCCCATTGGGTGTCAGAGAGCATCTGGAACCGGGACATGTCCCCAGGGTCTCAGCTGACTCGTGCATCTATTCTCAGACACGCCCTAGGCCACGAGTGGGTCAGGCGCCGTTACATCGCGCCTCGCACCGGATCCCAGGCTGCACGACTGGCGCCCTTCCGGCCATCTCGACTTCAGTGGTCTCTGATCTCAGATGTCAAGATTTCCACGGCGTGTCGCGGTATGCAGCATATTCACGCGTTTGTGAAATCTTCGCTGCATCTCGACAGCACCCCACCCTCTGATCGCCTCCCGGTACCCCCTGCCGTAAAATCGCAATCATGTGGAAGGCAGATCACCCCGGTACCCCCTTCCATGGACTTGACTCGTCGGGTAGCCTCCTCAGCGAGACGGAGTCGAGAGGAGGAGGCTAACCCGAGCGAATCAGCCCATTCCAGAGGGCAATATCTCTCTTTTCTTTCTTCCCCGTCCTTCCGGATTTCCCGATGGGTGGAGGCGCTCGACTCCCGCTCTTCCCGCGGGCTTCCCGCTCGCGTTATGGCACCTGAACGGCACTCCTGCGGTGCCGTCTCCGGCGCACTTCCCACCCCCGTGTGGCCCATGCACATCGCCTCGCCACTGCTGCTCATCCCCCGAACGGAGCCGCCCCTGATCCAGGCCCAGAGGGGGTCTCTGGGGCGTGGATCTGTGGCTGGGCAGTGGCGGCAGACTCCCCTCCCTCTGGCCCTCGTGCGGCTTGGTTTCCGCCGGGCCCCTGGCTTTCTGCTCCCGGCCTGTACGCCCGCGCACGGCTGCGCTCTGGCTCCCGTCTACCTTCGGTGCTCCTTGGATGCTCGCCGGTCGCTGGTGCTCGTATGGCACGGCTTCCCGCTGGGGAGCTCGCGTGAAGATGTCGCAGCCGCTGGTCTACGTGTCGTAGGGCCCGGCCGGGGGGCGTCTCAGAGACCGCCGTGCGGGGTCATGTCGATCTGTTCAACAACCCGGTTCTGGGTGGTGTCCACGACGACGGTCATGGGGCGCTCGGTCCGCGGCGCGGTGACCCAGGGGTCCTCGCCGGTGGTCTCGGTGGCCACGATGAGCGCGACGTCGACGCGCTCGCCCTGGACGGTCTGCGCGCGCGACTCGAGCACCTGCACCGACGTGCTGGCCTTGGCCTGTACGAAGCGGTGCTGGGCGTCGGATTCCCAGTCCCGATCGACGTCGAGCGTCTTCAGCAGCTCAGGGCTCACCGTGGGCGCCAGCGCCTCCCGCCACTGCTGCCGGCTGGTCTGCCACGTGCGCGCGTTCATGGCCTGCGCAAACCGGCTGGCCACGTCCTCGGCACGCTTGCGGGCGTCGGGGTCCAGACCCTGGACGGCTCGCTCCTGGGCGGCCTTCTCCACCCCGATCTGGGAGCTGCGTGCCGCACTGACCGATGACGGGCTGACCTGGGCGTTTCCAGATTTCGACGGCCCCGTGGAGGTGGTCGTTTCCCGATTCGTTTCCTGACTCGCAGCGCTGGCCGGGGCGGTGCTGGCCGACGGCTGAGGCCAGGCCCCGGCCGTGGAGTTCGCGGCCGCCGTGGGGGTGGGGGCCGGCGCCTCCGGCGTCTGCTCGCCGGGGGTGCCGGTGAGCAGCCACGCGCCGGCGCCTGCCGCGGCGAGAGCGCCGACCAGGAAGGGCCAGGCCCGCCCCGTGCGGAGCTGGGGGTCCTGGGGGTGGCGGGTGGTGTCCGTGCGGCTCACTTCTTCTCCTGGATCACGTCGAAGTAGACGGTGTCGGTGCCGGTCTGGGTGACCGGGTGCTTGCGGGTGCCGGCGGACTCGTTGATCGCGGAGATCATCATGCCGTCGCCGACGTAGATGCCCACGTGCTCCCACCGCCCGCGGGTGGGGTCCCACTTCTGGGCGACGATGTCGCCGGGCTGCGGGGTCTCGGTGCGCTTGCCCACGGTCCACGGGGCCTGGCGGGGCATGTCGATCCCGTTGTCCTGGTAGACGCGTGAGACCAGCCCCGTGGCATCCCAGGATCGGAAGTCCGCGGCGCCGTAGGTGTAGGTGCCGCCGATGCCGGCTTCGGCGCGGGAGACGATCTTCGAGCGCGAGAAGTCGGCCGGGATTTCCAGGCGCTTGGTGTCCTCGTCCAGGGCGTGGTTGCCCTCGGGGGCGGTGCTGGAGGTGGCGCTGGCTGCGGCCGCAGCCCCGCCGGCGCCCTGGCACATCATGGGGGTGGTGCCGGTGACCTGGCCCAGGATCTGGTTCGCCGCGTTCTCCCACTTGTTGTACTCGTCGGGGTGGCGCGAGTTCTGTACGGCCTGGGCAGCCGACCCGGGGGCCATGCCCTCCCAACCGGGGATGTCCAGCAGGCCCGGGGGCATGCCCTTGTTCGGGCCGGTTGGGCCGCCGAAGAACGCTCGTGCGGCGTACTCGGGGTTCATCAGCTCCGGCACGCTTCCCCAGCCGGCCACGGTGCGCTGCTGGAAGACGTTGACCGAGTCCTTGTTGGTGCCGGTCTTCTGGTGCGGGAAGTTCATGGACTCCGGCAGGGTCGGGTTCGCCATGTTCTGGAGCATGGTCTCCTGGAGCCCGGTCATCAGCGCCACCTGGATCCCCTTGTCCGAGATGTTGAGCTCGCGCGCCACCCCGATGATCAGGGCCGCGTTCTCCACCTGCTCCGGGGAGAGCGTCCACTCGCTGCCCTCGGGCAAGGTGATCCGCACCGGCCCGTTGACCTTGGGGGGCTGCCCGTCCGAGGCG
This sequence comes from Micrococcus sp. PSi08, assembly GCF_054960655.1. Lineage (NCBI taxonomy): Bacteria > Bacillati > Actinomycetota > Actinomycetes > Micrococcales > Micrococcaceae > Micrococcus > Micrococcus sp. PSi08. The sequence goes on from NZ_JBHNYP010000019.1 coordinate 2,827, forward strand.
GCGGCGCCCGTGGGCGAGGATCCGCTGGCCAGCTTGGCTGAGGGAGCCGAACTTGAGGAGGCTGCCGCCGAGCTCGAGGACGCCGCCCCCGCGGCATCGCCGCCGGCCGGAGAGGTCAGCCGGGGCATCTGGCCCTTCTCCAGGATCAGGCCGCGCTCGGCCAGCCAGGTCTGCGGGTTGGACCGCTCGCCGTTGACGTAGAGCATCAGGTGCAGGTGAACGCCCGTGGCCACGCCGGTCTCGCCGGCTCCGGCCAGGTGGTCCCCGGCCTTCACCTGCTGGCCGGGCTTGACCACGGTGGTGCCGTTGGCGATGTGGACATAGCGCCACTCGATCCCGTTGCCCGAGTCGATCTTGAGGATGTTGCCGCCCTCTTCACCCTCCATGTTGGTGCCGATGACCGTGCCGCCCATGACGGCGTTGATGGGGGTTCCCTCGGGGATGCCGCCGATGTCCACGCCACCGTGGAAAAGCAAGGGCGCCTCGCTCGTGTAGCCCGGGGGGATGTACCCGGGCCCGAAGGGGTTCGGGCGCGGCCCGTAGTCGGAGGTGACCCGGCCCATCAGCGGGATGGCCAGGGACCCGTCCGCGGCAGTCAGGCCCCCCACGACACAGGAGAGAGAGGACTGCTGCATCTTCAGCTTCTGCTGGGCGCCGCCGATCATCAGGATGATCAGCAGGATCAGCACCACCACGAAGGCGACGACGGCCACCACGGCGCCGGCCCCGATGAAGACGGCGCGGCGCTTCATGCGTGCTGCCCCCGCGGGCCCTGGGCGGCCCGGAGGCGCTCGCGCATCCGTTGGGTGGCCTCCGTGCTGTCCGACCGCGGCCGCCGCGGGGGCTGCTGGGGGCCCTGTCTCGAATCCACGACGGTGCCCTCCACGACCTCGGGCCGGCGGGGGGTCACGGTGGCCTTGCCGTCGCTGCCCACCTTGATCCGGGACTGGCGGGGCACCCGCTGGGGCTTGCCGGGGCCGGTGAGCTCCTGGCGGTTCTGGCGCTCGATGGACCAGGCCGCGCCCTGGGCAACGACGTTGACCGCCCCACCGATCGGACCACCGATGGCAGCCGCCCCGACGCCGACGGCACGCACCAGCGGAGCCGGGGGCAGCTGCCCGCCCGGACGGCGCCGGCGCGCGGGCCCGCTGCCGCCGTCGGCGCGCGCGGCACGGCCGAAGACCTGGGGGCCGCGGGGATCCGGCTGGCGCGGTCCTCCGCTGGGCGTATCGGAGCCGCCCGAGGGGCCGGCGCCGCCGCCGCCCTTGGCCAGACCGAGGCGGCCGAACTTGTAGCCGCCCAGGGCCGTGCCGGCCATGCCCACCAGCGACTTCATCGGCACGCTGGACTTCTTCTCCTGGCCAGCGCCCAAGCGCGAAAGCCAGCGGGCGGTCTGGTCGCCCTTCTTCATGATCCCGTGACGCACGCGCAGCACCAGCCAGATCAGCGCGATCAGCATGAGCACCAGCAACAGCATCTGGAGGGTCACGCCGAGGGCTGCGGTGGTCAGCAACATGCTGGCCACCAGGCGTAGGGACACGGCCACGAGCACGATCGCGGCCACGATGACCACACCGCAGGCGATCACGCCGACGAACGCGCCGAAGAACTCTTTGCGGGAGGTGCCCGGCAGGATCGAGATCATCACGGCCAGCGCCTGGTAGACCCCGTAGAACAGGGCGATGAGCACGGCCAGGAACAGCACCACCGCCATGGTGGCCACGAGCACGGCGAAGGCTGCCGAGCCCAGGTTGGTCATGAGCATGGGGGCGACCTTGGTGAAGGAGGTCGACTCGGACCAGCTCTTGGCCGAATCACTGCACCCCTTGACCGGGTCCATCACCGACTTGGACTCCACGTCCATGGGGTCCGCGGCCTTCATCGTCTCGGTGAAGGTGCTGGCGCAGCTGCCCTCGAGCAACTGGCCGAAGGCGACGGCCTGGGAGGGCCCGCGCAGCATCGCGTCCGTCAGGTCGGCCATCACGGACTGGCCCAGGGCCGAGGAGGCGTCCGCGCCGCCGTCCATCGCGCCCTTGCCTCCGGTGGCCTCCACGGCGATCTGCGCCGCAGTCTGCTGGGAGGTCTGGAGGACGCCGTCCGGGCCGGTGATGTAGGCGACCGGGTTCAGCGCGATGTTCGTGGCGACCACGACCATCATCACGGAGACGAACATCTCCCCCCAGGCCGCGCCGCGCTTGCGCATGAAGAACAGCAGGCCGATGGTCGTGCCGGAGATCATCGCCGCCAGCGGGATCCAGTGGATCTGCGCGACCAGCTGCCCGAAGTTCTGGCCGAGGACCTCCATCGGGCCGGAGAACCAGGAGACCCACTGGAAGCCGAGCAGGGTGTGCAGCAGCCACATGCACGTGGTCACGCACATGTAGTGCAGGCCCCAGAAGAAGTCGAGCACGGAGACCAGCGCGTCGCGGGCGGGGTTGATGTCAATGCCTCCGGCGCCGTGGTCCAGGGGCAGTGCCTCGTACTTGGAGATGGGCACACCGGAGGAGTCGGTGACCTGCTGGGACCACTCCTCCAGGCCCATCACCCCCGACTGCGCCGGGGCTGCCGGGGCCGCAGAGGCGGCCGGGGCGGCCCAGAGCATGGTCAGCAACACGGCAGCGCTGACGCCAGCTCGTCGCATCCATCCGTGTGCGCTCATGCGTGCACCAGCTCCTTGGCGGTCTCGGTGGAGGCTCCGCGCTTGGGCGGGGAGCTCATCACGGCCTTGAAGCGGGCCGGCGAGAGCGGAGGAAGCACCTTGATCTTGGCGACGTTTCCGTAGGCGTCACGCATCAGCGCCTCACCGCGGCGCTCGGGGGCCACCTCCTCGTTGTCGTCCAGGGGGGAGAGCCCGGAGGTGACCAGCTCGACCCACTCGTCCTGCCCCATGTCGGCCATCCAGTCGAGGTTGCGCTGGGCCATCTTGGAGTCGCGGGAACGGCAGACGATGCGCACGGGGATCAGCGCCTGGAGCTGCTGGGATCCGAAGTCCGTTGACGCGTCATGCGAGCCCAACGCCACGGCGGCCTTGTGCTTGCGGCCGTAGCGGACCACGTTGGACAGCTCCAGCTCGGTCTCCGGGGAGCCGGTGGCGTGGTGGGCCTCGTCGACGATCATCAGCGACTCGATGGAGTCGTCGGCGTAGAGCACGACGCGGCTGATGGCCACGATCAGGGCATAGAGGGCGCGGCCGATGACCTTCTCCACCGGCAGCTCCGCCTTCAGCGCGGCGGACTCCAGCTCGTGGCGTCGGGGCAGCTCCACGCCGCGGGTGCAGAAGGTGAGGAAGCGCGAGGACAGGTCCAGGGTCGGCAGGGACTCGTCGAAGAGCAGGGGCCCGAACTCGGTGGACTGCACGTTCTGGAGGCCGAACGCGATCGCGCGGGTCTGTTCCGGCTCCTCCCCCGCCAAGCCCTGGCCGGAGAGCAGGTGGGCTACCAGGGACCCCATGGAGGTGATCTGATGCTCCTCCGCGTAGTCGGGGTGCAGCAGCTGGCCGAGCAGCCGGCCCTCGGCGGAGTTCGAGCCGAAGCCCAGCAGCACGGAGACCAGGGAGCGGGTCACGCGCGCGGCGACCTTGCCCGGGAACAGGCGCAGGGGGTCGATCGACCAGCGGGTGTCGCCGAGCTCGACGACGGTGGGCTGGGAGCCTTCGCTCTCGGTGAGCAGTCGACCCAGGGCCGCCCACTCGGTGTTGTCGGAGCGGTCGATGGCCACGATCTGGCCTCCGCGGTCGAAGACGTTGCCGGCCACGATCTTCAACAGGGTGGACTTGCCGGAGCCGTTCTCGCCGGTGACGGCGAACGAGCCGGACATGTCGGCCTCCATGAGGCCGCCGATGTTCATGAACACCGGGCTGCGGCGCGAGGAGGAGATGTTCGTGCCCAGCCGGAATCCGGTGCGGGTGCCCAGCGCGTCGGTCACCATGGGCACGCCGAAGGCCAGGTGCCGGCCGGTGACCAGCAGCTCGAGCTTCTTCACCACGGAGGAGGCCGGCGTGCCTGGCAGGCACGCCCACCACAGCGACTCCTGGTAGCCCAGGGGCGTGATCACCTTGAAGTCGCGGGCCGAGTAGGCCGCCTGGATCATCTGGGCCTGGTCCTGGGCCTGTTCGGGGGTCTCGGCGCCGACGATGAACATCACCGCGACGTCGACGGAGACCTCGGCCTCCGAGGAGTTCAGTGCGGCGTGGTAGGCCTTGAGGTCCTCGGCGATCGCGTCCAGGCGGGTTGATCCGCCGGTGATCGCGTGGGAGTCGCCCTCCTGCTGGTTGTACTCCTCGTTGAGCTTCTCCTCGGCACGCTTGTTCCGTGCGGCGGCGCGCTTGGCCGGCAGCACGTTCATGCGCATGATCCAGTCCGCGTTGACGCTGAGGGAGTCGATGTAGGAGACGTACTCGTCGTCGGGGAAGGTGAAGCCCTCGCGGGGGCCGGCGGTCAGGGCCATCACCACCTGGTACGAGGCCTGTCCTGCGGTGGTCTCGGAGGCGATCTTCACGTACCGGCGGCCGAAGGGGTTCAGCCGTTCCTTGGCGCTGACGTCGGACTGGCCGCCCTCGTCCACGAGCGGCTCGGGAATGCTCGCCCCGGAGGTGAACGCCTGCACGTCCTCTCCGCCAGCGGGCGCGGTGGGATCCGATCCCAGGCCCCGGCTCTGGGAGTGCGCGTAGATCCAGGCGACCTCGGCCGGAGAGGAGGGGATGGCCTTGAAGGCGGCGGGGATGGCCCGGCCGATGTGCTCGGCCGTGCGCCCCAGAGCCTGGATCTCCGCCTCCGTGGGTCGCCAGGTGGGCAGGGCCAGCTGCTCGCGCAGCTTGCCGTCGACGGAACGGATCAGGGTCTGGAGGCGGTCGGTGATCGACTTGGACGGCAGCGGCACGGCCAGCCAGTAGGCTCGCTCGCCCACGGGGATCGTCTCGAGCTCGTCCAAAGAGAGCTCGACCTCCTCGAGGTAGTTGGGGCACTGCTCCAGGTCGACACCGTCGAGCATGCGCTCGACGACGGCGGCGGGGTCGAGCTCGGCGCACAGGCCCATGAGCATGGCCTCCCCGCGCAGGCCCTGGAAGAGGGCCTGGTGGGCGAGCATGGCCCGCTCCTTGTGCTCGCCCTTGCCGAAGCCGTAGGGCAGCCCGTGCACGCGCCACATCGCCCACACCGTGCCCGTGGAGGTCCACATGAGGTTCTCGCGCAGGTACAGGAGGGAGTTCTTCATCGCTGGGTGTCCTTGTTCTCGGTCGTGCTCTGCTGGAGGAGGCGTGCCACGGAGGAGGTGCCCATCGGCCGGTACGTCGGCGCGGGCTCGCCCTGCGGTTCGTCGGTGGCCATCGCGCGGGTGAGAGCGGTGGGACTGGAGGGCTTCTCGGGCATCCCTGCGGGAGCCTTCTTGGGGGCGAACGTCTCGCCGCGGTAGTGCCCGTGCGGGGGCTTGGACCAGGCCAGGAAGGCTCCGGTGATGACCAGGCCCAGCTCGTGGAGGTTGTCCGGGGCGAAGCGCAGCAGCCAGGTGACCGCCAAGCCAGCGGCCAGGGCGCCGGCGAAGTCGAACAGGTCGAAGCCGGTGGTCCAGGACCCCCGGACGGCCCACAGCAGCGCCACCGTGATCGCCCCGCCCACGCCCTGCACGAGCGTGTAGGGGCCCCCGGGCACGCGGGTGCCGTCGGGCAGCCGGTAGAGCGTGGTGGGGATGCGGCGGATGCTGCTGTAGAACCGTCCGGTCTCGGTCATGGCTTACTCCTGGCCGATCACTTGATGGTCGCGCCAGCCGAGTCTGCGGCCCACTGCACGCCCTGGAGCCCGCCCCAGACGAACAGGCCGGCCGCCAGCAGGCTGAGGAGCACGGCCGGCAACGTCCACTTGCTGCGGGCCGAGCCGATCAGGAAGATCACGGCGCCGATGAGGACGACCAGGAGGTTGAAGGTGCCCTGAGCCTTGGCGATCAGGTTGTTGATGGAGGTGAAGAGGTCTGCCCCGAGGACGGTGGTGTCCGAGGCGCGCACGATGATGGAAGTAGACATGTCCTGGATCAGGGAGCTCACGTCGGTCTCGCTTTCAGGTAGGAGCTGAGGTTCAGGGGGTCGGGGTGTTCTGCGGGGTTGAGTCGTCGATCAGGGGGGCCGGGTCGAGGGAGGTCACCTCCCATCGGCCGTCGCGGAAGGTCACGGTGACCGGCACCGTCACGCCCATGCGGGAGTTGCGCTCATCGGGCAGCTCTGCCTCCGCCTGGATCAGGGCGCGCACCGGGGTGCCAGGCTGGACGGAGTCCAGGGCCTGATCGGTGCGGATCTCCTGGATGAACAGGCGGGTGTAGGGGGCGGGGTCGATGGCGGCGAGCTTGTAGCCGGGGGCCAGGAAGCGGGAGACATCCGAGCGGCCGGCGCCGTAGGCCTGGAGGAAGCCGTCGAGCATCTTTCCCAGGTCGGTATCCGGGCCGACCCGATGGGAGTAGTTCAGGGTGACGGGGTCTCCATGAGCCGGCCCCGGCACCGGGGTGGGGTAGCCGATGACCTGCAACTGGCCGGGGGCCTGCTCGTGGACGGCCACTTGGTAGTACCGCAGCGTGTAGGAGACCGGCTTGGTGGTGGCCGCGGCCGCCGGAGACGGACTGGCCGCGGACGGGGACGGCGACGGCGAGGCAGAGGACGTCGGCGAGGCGGTCGCCTGCTCCAGCAGGGACAGGCTCTTGGTCGCCTCCGCTCCCTGCGGAGCGCTCGGCGCCCCGGAGCGCTGCTCCACGTGGGCGGCGACGGTCACGGAGGTGATGCTCGGGTCCTGGCCGCGCTGGACGCCGGCCACGGCGACGTCGCGCACGCCCAGCGGCTCCACGGGCAGCTGGGGGATCTTCGTGCCACCGATGTAGGGCTCCAGCAGGCTCTGGTCGTCGCGGGTGGCACGCAGCCACGCCGAAACGTAGGAGGTCGCCACGCCCTCGGCTGTGGACGTGTCGGGCACCTCCACCGTCGGCGCCGGCTGGGAGGCCGTCGAAGCGGCCAGCACCACGGCCAGGCCGGACAGGCCCAGGCACAGCACCATCGCCCCGTAGAACCCGTAGAGCAGGACCCGGGAGGCCAGGCTGTTCACCTTGGACTTGGCCGGCGTCGGGCTGTTCTGCTCCGGCGCCTCCGCGGCGGGCTCGGTCTTCTTCTTGCGAGAGAGCAGTTTCACCGATCCTGCCCTCCCATCCGCCGGGCGATGAGGGTGGCCTCGCGCAGCTGGTCGGAGTCCAGGAGGCGACGCATCTCCTCCTGGCTGGCCTGGTCGAACGGCCGCGCACACAGGTCCGCCAGACCCGCCTCCAGGACGGCCTCGGCCTCCCGCATGGTCTGGCCCTCACGCACGAAGCTGGCCAGCTGCTCATCGGTCACGATCTCGGGGGTCTGCTCGGACATCACGGGGGCTCCTTGGACGGGCGATCTCTCACCGGACTAAAGGCCGCCCGCGGGAACCGATGTCCCTCCCGTGCGGGAACTTTTTCTCCGCCCCTCCCCCACATCCGCATGATTACGCCGATCTCCTGCGGTCCAGGTTCTGGAAATCCAGACGATCGGCAGATCCAGATCCAGATCCAGATTCGTTTCCCGACCTGCTCGTTTGGCTGGTCAGTGACCCGTCCGGGACGCCCGGACACCACTGATGGAGGGACCGAGTCCGATGAGCACCACCACCTACGCCCCGACCGTGATCGACCGCCTGAACGCCGAGTGGGCCGTGCGCTACGCCGAGACCTCCCACCCCTGGCCTCACGGCGCTCAGACCGGCATCGAGCTCGTCCAGACGGTGGCCCGCAGCACCGTGGAGGTCCGCGAGCAGATCATGCGCGGCCTGCTCGAGCAGGCCGCGGTCGGCGACGAGGACTGCGCCCGCGCCGTCCTCCAGCTGATGCTGCCTCGCTTCACCCTGATCGCCGGCCGTCACACCCGCATGCGCATGGCCACCATGCACGGAGACCACTCCGCCCGCGAGGAGGTCTCCGCCGCCGTCATCGCCGCAGCGTGGAAGTGGATCCGCCGGCCCTCCCTGCACCGGGCTGGCTCGTGCATCGGCAACCTCGCCATGGACGTGCTCAAGGACTCCCTGCTCGAGCGCAAGCTCTACGACGGCCAGTCCGACGTCGAGGCCCTGCCCTCCTGGCTGCCGCAGCTGGCCGAGGAGCCGGCCGACGATGAGGCCGCCGACAACGGCCGTGCCACCCGGGACCTGTGCGCCCTGATCGCCTGGGCTCGAGACAACGCCGTCTTCTCCAGCCGCGACGCCGCGGTCTTCCTGCGCTACCAGCTGGCCGACGAGGCCGAGCGCGCAGCCCTGAGCGACGAGTACGGCTACAGCGGCCGCGGCCTGTGCAAGCGCATCAACGTCCTGCGCACTCGCCTGACCCAGGCCGTGAAGGACTACGCCATGGAGCGCAGCGGGCTGGCTCCCGACTACGCGGCCCTCATGGAGCAGGCCCCGGCCGCCTGAACCCCAGACCGCGACCACCTCACCGAACGGCTATCCACGGATGCACAGCGAAACCGCCCCCCACTACAGGAGGAATACATGTGGTTTTACTACATGGGGACCCTCCAAAATCGTTGCAATCATGCCGATTCTGACGGGGTGGCTGTCACAAGATGCACACACTGGCCGTCACAAGATGCACGTGGATAACCTCCGGCCCGACCGGCGCACCGTCACAAGATGCACACACGCGATCGGCTTGATCCCGCCGATTTCGCCCCCAATCTGCGTTCACTCCGCCGACTATGAGCCCCCGTCACAAGATGCACGTGGATAACTCCCCGGCGACCGCAGTTCTCCACACCCGCTCCGTCCCCTCCACGCCCACCCGTCATCGGGTCCGAAAGGTCACCTCAGCCATGAACCACACGCCGGACATCACCTCCATCGACGCGGCCACGCGCCCGGCCCTCTCGCCCAGGCGCCTGCGGCTGCTCGAGCTCAGCGAGGAGATCGAGCAGAACCCCGGCGAGGTCGCCTTCTCCACCCGCATCTGGGCCCAGCTGAGCCTGCCCTACCGCGACCCCGGAGCCACGGTCCCCCACTGGAGCCGACGCAACGGAGACACCACCCTGACGCTCTCCCCCGGCCCGGCTGGCTTCCCCTTCGGCGTCCTGGCCCGCTCCCTGCTCACCTGGATGTCCACCGAGGCCGTGCGCACCCGCTCCCGCCACCTGGACCCCGGCCCCTCCCTGCGCGCGTTCCTCTCCAGCGTCGGCACCTACCCCTCCGGGGCGAATCAGCGCCGTGTGATGGACCAGCTCCACCGGCTCAGCACGACCTCGATCATCATCGAGACCAGCCGCGAGACGCCCGGCCGGCGCACCCTCAGCGGCCAGAACATGCACGTGGCCCACCGCTACGAGCTCACGTACCAGCGTGGGGCCGACCACGCGCGCATCGAGCTCAGCGAGCCCTACTTCGAGGAGGTCATGCGCTCCCCCGTCCCGGTCCTCTCCTCCGCCCTGGCAGCCCTGGGCGGCTCCCCCATGCGCATGGACCTCTACGTCTGGCTCTCCTACAGGATGTCCACGCTCCAGCGCACCACCACCGTCTCCTGGCGCCAGCTGGAGACCCAGTTCGGCGCCCAGTACGCTCAGCCGCGCCAGTTCAAGGCCGCCTTCTTGAAGAACCTCGAGCCCGTGAAGCTGATCTACCCCCAGGCGAAGGTGGCCGTGGTGGACTCCGGCCTGCGCCTGCACCCCTCCGCCACCCACGTCCCGCAGGCAGCCCACCAGCGCCCCCGGCACCTGCGCGTGGGCTGATACACCACGCAGGGGGGCTCAGCTCTTCGGCAGCCAGGCGTCGTACACCGAGGCGACCATGGCGCTCCGGGAGGGGGCGCCTAGACGGGCCACCTGCTCATCCAGCCAACCCCGCTGCTCCTGATCCAGGCGCAGCTGCACCTGCACGCCCCCCTGGCCGCGCGCGGCACCTCGGCGCCCACGCGGCATCCCCCCGTCCGCACGCGGCTTGTGCCCGCAGGCCGCCAAGAGCTGATCGTCGCTGAGCTCGTCGAACGCGTCGATCAGCAGGTCCGTGTAGGTCCGATGCCGCTTGGCGGCCGCGGTCCGCAACCGATCCAGGACCGGGACGGGGAGGTAGACGGCCGTGTTGCGCACGACCAGCTCTTCCTCTTCGGGGACGTCCACACGGTCCAGCTCGACCACCTGCGCGCCTTCCTGCGGGACCGAGCGCCTCACGTCTGGCATCAGTTCCGGTGCGGTCTCCCGCGTGGCGACAGGCACCGTTTCCGGTGTGGTGTCCTGCGTGGATTCCGGTGTGACATCTGGTGTGGTTTCTGGCATGGCGTATGGCACAGAGTCGACCTTCTCCGTCGGCTTCTTCTTGCCCCGGCCACGCGCGTTGAACACAGCGCCGAGTCCGTCTGCTCGATTGGGGGTCTCCATCTCAGGCATCCTCCTCCTCGTCCTGGCCCAGGGCGCTCAGGCGTCCCAGAATCTCCTGGGCCAGTGCGGCGTAGTCCCCTGCCAGGCCATCCATGGTCGACGCATGGAAGGTCGAGGCTTCACCGGCCTTGATGCGCGCGAAGCGCTCTCGGTGAGCGCGGGCCACATCGCTCTCGAGCTCGTGCACCAGACGTCCGCTCTTGCGCAGGTCCTGGGCGGCGCCGGCGGCGTGCCGAATACGGGCGGTGAAGACGGCCTCGTCGAAGGCCAGCCCCTGGAGCATCTGCTCGAGCGCCTGGCGGGCCTCTCGCTCGATCTTCACGGCGCGCGCCTCCACGTCGAACAGCGCCAGGCCCAACAGCTGCACGTCGGGGTTCGTGGTCTCGTGAACGGCCTGGAAGCGCTCGGCCGTCACAGCGACGCCGTCGAGGGAGCGCAGATCCGTCTTGGAGACGATGACCACGCCCTCGGCGACACTGAAGGCGGCCTCGACCAGGGCGCGGTCTCCCGGGGGCGTGTCGATGACGACCAGGTCCCACTCCTCCATGACCTGGCTCAGGCTCCGGTGCAGAAGAGCCCCGAGGGGCGGGGCGTCGTAGCCGCGTGCCACCAGCAGGCTGATGATGTCGGCCAAACGAGGGCCGCCGCGAACGACGCCCAGGCCTGGGCGCATGGGATCCGTGGAGATCGGCAGCGGCGCCCCATCTTCGAGGGCTCGACGCAGCTCGATTCCGTCCGACTTCTCTAGACCGAGGTCGGGGGAGAGGTTGCCCTGGGGATCCAGGTCGATGGTGAGGGTGCGGATGCCGGCGGCCGCGGCCAGACCGGAGAGGTTGGCGACCAGCGACGTCTTGCCGGTACCGCCCTTGCCGTTGGCGACCGCCAGGACGCCTGGGATGGCGTATGAGCGCGCAGGGGTGGACATGAGGACCTCCTAGGTTCCCTGTGATCTGACTCCTTCAGCCTACTGCATCTCTCGGGAAATACCGAGAGATTTCCCGAAGTGTTATGGCATGCAACTGGTGTAGCGGACGGTTGGGGACTGGCCCGCATACGGCGGTGTTATGGCATGAACGGCACTCCTAATGTGGTGCCGGTATGGCATGAGGTCACCGCTCGACGATCGCGCCCAGGGCCTCGATCATCGCGCTGTAGGCCTCCCGGTTGAGGCGGTAGGTCAGGCGTCGGCCCCGGCGCGCTTCGGAGGTGTCGCTGGAGGTCAGCAGGCCGGCCTCCTCGAGGGTGCGCAGGTTCAGGGAGAGGGTTGCGCGGGGGATGTCCAGGGACGTGGCGAGGTCGTGGGCGCCGAGGCCGGGGGAGCGGGCGATCAACACGAGGATGCGCATGCGCAGCGTGGAGTTGAACGCGACGACGGCCGTGTCGAGGGGGGATGCGGGGGCGCTCATGCAGAAATGTCTACCGTACAGAGGGACATGAGGGGGCGGTCCGGGCTTTATGTCTGGTGAAGGACCAAGCAACCTGCCATTACGGCTGGCAGGTTTGATACGCTCCCCGTGCAGTCCCCTCAGTAGCGAGAAAGGCAGGCCAAGGTGGCTCTGAGAAAGCGGTCGCCCAAGGTGACCCCCACCGAGAACCCGCGCGTCAGCGAGGCCGGCTCCAGCGCGGCGGCTCCCGTGGGCCGTCCTGCGCCGACGCCGGTGGCCAAGCGCCGCGTGGGCGGTGTGGCTGTCGCCGTCGCCCTGGCTGCCCTGGGCGGCCTCGGCGCGTTCGTGGGGACCCAGGCCAACGAGGCCAAGCCCTACCTGGTGGTGAACGCTCCCGTGGAGCGAGGGCAGAAGATCGAGTCCTCCATGCTCTCGTCCGTGCGCGTGGCTGGCGACCCCAGCGTGCTGGTCCCCGCGACCGAGGCCCAGCAGATCCAGGGGCAGGTGGCCACGACCGACCTCCAGCCGGGCAGCACCATCACGCGCACGTCCACGGCAACGTCCTTGGGTGTGGAGGACGGCGAATCGCTGGTGGGCCTGGCTCTGGAGGTCGGGCGCCTGCCTGCCCGGGAGATGGCCGCAGGAGATCACGTCCAGGTCCTCTTCACCCCGGGCAACCAGAACACCAAGGCCGGTGACGAGAACCAGAATCACGACCCCGTCGCGGCCGTGATCGAGGCCAGCCACCATGACCAGAACAGCGGGAAGACCACCGTGGATCTGCGCGTGAAGCAGGCCGACGCCCAGAAGGTCGCCACCTGGGGTGCCGCCGGCACCGCCAGCGTGATCATGCAGGGAGCGCAGAAGTGAGCATCCTGACCCTTGCGGCCTTCGGCGTCAGCCCGGGGGTGAGCACCACGGCCGTGGCCATGACGTTGCAGTGGCCGCGCCCTGTGCTGCTCGTGGAGGCCGACGTCAGCAAGCCCTCATCCGTGCTCGCCGGGTGGTTGCAGGGCAGCATGCCGGCCGACAGCGGCCTGATGGGCATCGCCCACAACTCCATGCGACAGGCCCTGACGGAGCAGGACATCTGGGACTACGCCGTCGACCTGGGAACGGGCCAGGACGCTGGCCAGCCTTCCCGCTGGCTCCTGCCCGCCATGTCCGAGCCGCTGGCCGCGCGATCCATGCGGGGCCTCTGGCCGGAGTTGATGATGGCTCTGCGCGCCGTCTCCGGCCAGGACATCGACGTGATCGTCGACGCTGGCCGCTCCGAGAACGCCCACGGCCGGGAGGCGCTCTGGCGCGACAGCGACCACCTGAGCGTCGTGGTGCGCAGCGACCTGGTCTCCGTGGCCGCGGCGCGTGCCTATCTGCCGGCCGTGCTGGAGGCCCGCGCCACCGCGGGGGCAGTGGACACGTCCTCCCTGCTCGTGGTCGAAGATCGAGCCCAGGAGTTCCCCTCCAAGGACATCTCCAAGGTGCTGGGCCTGCCGGTGCGTGGACGCCTTCCCCAGAGCCCGGAAGCCGGCGCTCACTTCGGCGGGGGCGCCCAGGCGACGTCCTGGAGGCTGCGTTCCTACACGCGGGCCATCGGTGCCGCCAACGCCTCCCTCGCGGACGCGCTGATGGCCCGCCGCCAGCTCATCGAGGCGGACATGCCCACCGAGACCGGAGGAGAGCAGCGATGAAGGATCAGACCCCCGACATGTCCCTGGACCTGCTCAACCTCCCGTTCCTGACCGAGAGCACCCCGGCCAAGCCGGCCCGGCCGTCCCTGATCCCCGCCTCCGCCGGCGCTCACCTGGCTCGCCCGCTGGGCACTACCCCGTCTCCCACCGATTCCGCTGAGCTGCCCGGTCTGTCCCGGCCGCTGACTGCTGTGCCCGAGCCGGCACCGCAGGCCGAGCAGAGCGCCCCGACCCGGCCGAGCAACACCACGGAGCTGACGGGCTTCTGGTCGATCGTCGACGTGCTGCGCGCCAAGGCCGTGGACTGGCACGCCGAGGAGACCGCCGACCGCATCGACCTGCCCGAGAGCGAGCTGCACGCCATGGGCTGGCGGCACATCGACCGCGCGATCATCGAGCAGATGCGTGAGAACGTGCAGACCGGCGGCCGCGACGCCGCATGGACTGCCGAAGAGCAGGCGGCACTGCGCCAGGCCACCTTCGATGCGATGTTCCGTCTGGGCCGATTCCAGGCACTCGTGGACGAGCCCGGGGTGGAGAACATCCACATGATCGGTTCCGACCACGTCTGGGTGGAGAAGACCGGCGGCAGCATGGAGCGCCGCCCGCCCGTCTTCGAGACCGATGAGCAGATGATGGCCGAGCTCCAGTTCCTCGCCGCGAACGCGGGGGAGGAGTCCCGCCCCTTCTCTGCGGCCCACCCCGACCTGGACATGGACCTGATGGGCTCGGTCCGTCTGGCCGCCACCGCCCGCCCGGTCTCCACGCGGCCCACCGCCGTATTCCGCATCCATCGGCTGGTGAACATCACCCTGGAGCAGCTGGTCGACAACGGCACCCTGAGCCCCCTGGCCGCCGAGTTCCTCACGGCGCTCGTGCAGGCCGGCAAGACGATCGTCATCAGCGGCTTCGGCGGCGACGGCAAGACGACCCTGATGCGCGCCCTGGCGGAGAAGATCGGCCCGCTGGAGCAGATCGTGACCATCGAGAAGGAGCGCGAGCTGCACCTGGGCCGGCTCGACTCTCGCCTGGTCCCGCCGATCGAGCTTCAGGCTCGCCCCGGATCGGGCGAGCGCGCCGCCGACGGCAGCACCATCGGCGAGTACACGTTGACCATGGCCATGGAGAAGGCCCTGCGTCTGAACTCCGCACGCATCCTGGTCGGCGAGGTCCGCGGTTCGGAGATCGGCGCGATGATCTCCGCGATGCAGACCGGCGCGGGAACTTACTGCACCGTCCACGCCTACTCCGGCGAGGAGGCCGTGCGCCGTCTGGTCGGCCTGGGCATGAACGAGTTCTCCGAGACCTACATGGCTCGCCAGCTGGGCTACCACATCGACGTCGTCGTGCAGATGCGCAAGGTGCCTCAGCCCGATGGTTCGGTGAAGCGCAAGATCATCTCGATCTCCGAGGTGCTGCCCGGCGACACCGACAAGGGCATTTCGGTGGCCGACCTGTTCCGCATGGGTCCCGGCGACGAGAACGCCGTGCCCGTGGCCCCTCCCGTGGACAACCGCCTGCGCAACGATCTCGAGCGCACCGGCTTCGACCTGCTGCGCCTGGCCGGAGGTGCCCGATGAGCTCGCTCCTGCTCCCTCTGAGCTTTGCCCTGGGCATCCTCGGCCTGGGCATGGCTGCCGTGAACTGGCTCTGGCCCGCCCCTCCCAAGGCCCCTGCACCCGATCCGCGCTGGCTCACCGCCCTCAAGGAACTCGGCCGCCGCATGGACCGCAACACGTGGATCATGGTGGGCATCGCCGCCGCCGCGGGCTTCTTCATTGCGCTGTTCACCGGCCTGCTCGTCTACCTCGTCGCCCTGCCCGGCGCCGTCATCCTCCTGCGCTTGGCCTTCGGCTCCGGCGGGGGATCGGCCCAGATCGAGAAGCTGGCGCAGATGGAGATGTGGACGCGCTCGCTCTCCGGCCTGATCGTCGCAGGAACCTCCCTGGAGACCGCACTGGCCGCTTCCATGCCCAACGCCGGCGACCTGATCCGGGACGAGATCGCCACGATGAATGCCCGCATCAAGGCCGGCTGGCCTACCGCAGACGCCCTCAAGCGCCTGGGCCTGGAATGGGGAGACCAGACCGGCGACCTGGTCGTCATGCAGCTGATCCTGGCCGCCAATCAGCGCGGCCAGGGCCTGGCGAACTCCCTGGACGACCTCTCCACCTCCGTGGAGGAAGAGGTCTCCAAGCGCCGGGCCATCTACGCCGACCGCGCCGGCGCCCGCCGTGAGGCCCGCATCGTGATCACCATCGTGGTGATTTCCCTGTGCCTGGTCCCCGGAATGGGCGGGCCCATGGCCGCCTACCAGACCCCGCTGGGCCAGGCGCTCTACCTCGTCTTGGCTCTGGTCACCGCAGGGCTCATCATCTGGATGACCCGCGTGGTAGCCCCGCCGCCGCAGGTCCGCCTGCTGACCGCTAGGAGCTCGTCATGATGATGATCATCATCGCCGGCATGCTGTTCGGCCTGGCCGCGACCGCGCTGATCTGGCCCCTGCTGCCCCAGCGTCCGCGCCTGCGCGCGGCGGCCTTCGACGGCACCGTGACCAGCACCTCCGGAGGCGGCGCGCTCTCTTGGCAGGAGCGGGCCTCGCAGTGGACGATGCGCACGCTGCCGCCGGCCCTGGTCAACGGCCTCACCGACGCCGACCTGGACATCCTGGGCACCACCCGCAGCCGCCACACCTGGGCCAAGATCTACGGCGCCACACTCGTGTTCGTGGTCTGCCTCGCCCTGAGCGTGGCCGCACAGGTGCTCTACTCCCTGCCGCTGTGGCTGTCCCTGCTGATCAGCCTGCTCGTCGCCGCCGTCGCCTGGCTGGCACCTGACTCGGCCGCCCGCAAGCGAGCGACCAAGGCACGCACTGACTTCGCACGCGCGGTCGCGGTATTCGTCGAGCTGCTGGCCTCTGAGCGCGGCCGCAACGCCCAGCCCACGGTGGCTCTGGAAAACGCAGCCGCCATCGGCGACACCTGGGCTTTCCAGCGGATCCGTCAGGAACTGGTCCGGGCTCGCTTCACCAAGGTCCAGCCCTGGACCGCCCTGGAGACCCTGGCCACGCAGCTCCACGTCCCCGAGCTCACCGATGCCGCCCGCATCATGCGCCTGAGCGGAGACAATGGGGCCAGCGTCTACGAGCCTTTGCGCGCGCTGGGTCGCAACATGCGCGTGCGGATGCTCAACGCCGAGGCAGCCCGTGAGAATGAGGCTTCCGGCCGCATGAAGAACATCATCATGTTCATCGCGTTGATGTTCACGCTAATCGTCCTCACCCCTCTGATGCTGACGCTGATGAGCGCGTGAGACGCGCGAGCTCCTCCCAGAGATCGTGATCTCCCATCCACCCACCCACCCGCATCGGGACCGTCCCGAGGCCATCTCCACCACACGAGGGGACTCACCATGAACAAGCTGATGCAGCAGTACCTGATCCTCCGCGCCTGGATCCAGGACAAGCACAAGGACGAGACCGGCGCCGAGACCATCGAGATCATCCTCGGCGTGCTCGCCGCCGTCGTGCTGGCCGCCCTGGTCTGGGCCGGCATCAACACCTTCGCCACCAACAAGGTCGGCGAGCTGGGCTGACTAGACCAGCCAGGGACGGAACACCACGAGCAGGGGGGGGCACCATGAACATCACGGCACCGCTTCGAGCGCACCTCGAGGCCCATGCACGCAACGAGACGGGTTCCTCGAACATCGCCTCGCTGCTGATCGTGCCGGTGGCCCTCCTGCTCGTGTTCCTCGTCCCCCAGGCCGGCGCCTACTACCAGGCCTCGACCGTGGCCCAGTCCGCGGCCAACGCGGCCTACGCAACTTCCCGAGTCATGGGCGGCTCGAGCGCCGAGGGCCAGGCGGCCGCCCAGCAGGTCATCTCCCAGCACTCCGGCACCCTCCAGGGCGCCTCCGTGAACATCAGCACCACCGGGGAGCGGATGACCGTCACCGTCACCGGCACCGCGCCGGCCTACACCGGGCAGTGGATCAGCCCGTCCGTCTCCCGGTCCGTGACCGGGCCCGTCGAGAGGGTGGTCAAGTGAACCTCCGCGACACGTCCCTGGCCTGGCTGCGTGATGAGCGCGGCGAGTCCGGCGTCGGGCTGCTCATCGTGGCTCCGGCCATCGGGCTGCTCATCGCCATCGCCGTCATGGGCGGCCGCATCGGAGCAGCACAGACCTCCATCGAGTCGGCGGCCGGCGTCGCCGCCCGCGAGGCCACCCTGGCCCGCAACCCCGGCCAGGCCGAGTCCAATGCGCGCCAGTCCGCCCGCATGACCCTGGACCAGACCGACTTCACATGCGGCTCCCAGAACATCACGCTGGACACCTCCGCCCTGCGCAACGCCCCCGGCATCCCCGGGTCCGTCTCCGCCACCATCACCTGCACGGTGCCGCTCTCCGACCTAGCCATCCCCGGCACTCCCGGGTCCTGGACCATCACCGCCGACGCCACGTCCCCCGTGGACACCTATCGAGAGAGGGGCTGAGCATGATCGCCCGCTTCCGCGCCTGGCTCGGCCGCGAGCACGGAGAGTCCTCCCTGCTGGTCCTGATGCTCGTCCCCATCATCGTGCTCGTCGGCTTCGGCATCGGCATCGACTGGAACGGCAAGGTGCGCGCCTCCGAGGAGGCCGTCACCATCGCCCACCAGGCCGCCCGCGCCGGCGCCAACGCTGGCACCACGGCCGGAGCCGCCCGCGGCGAGGACATCACCCTGGACAGAGCGGCCGCCGCGCGCGCCGCCCAGGGGATGATCGCCGAAGCCGGAGCCACCGGCACCGTCAACGTCACCCCCACCAAGGTCACTGTGGACGTCGACGTCCCCTACACCCCACGCTTCATCCCCACCGGCGTCCTGACCGGCCACGGCCAGGGCACCGCCCAGATCCACTCGAACACCCGCTGACCGCAAGGAGACACCATGAGCCGCGTCACCAAGACCACCGCATGCACCGGAGCCGTCCTGGCTCTGGCGCTCACGCTCACCGGCTGCAACGGCGGCGGCCAGCCGAGCGGCGATTCCACGTCCGCGAGCGCCTCGCAGTCCTCGCTGGAGCCGATCCAGGACGTGCCGTCGTCCGCAAGCGAGGCATCTTCGTCAGCTGGGAGTGCAAGCTCTAGCAGCAAGGCTTCGACGTTCGCTGCGGTGACGTCCGACCGGCCGACGAATGATGAGATGGCGAAGGAGCACGGCTTCAAGGCTTTGCAGTTGTACTACGCCATCAACGACCACTTCTTGAAGCAGAACTCTGTGGATGGGGAGCTGCTGGGTCTCGCGGCTCGGGACCCCTACCTCAGTCAGGACCTCGAGCAGCTGAAGGCCATCGAGTCATCCGGTGAGACTTACACGGGAAAGTCTCGAGTCGAACTGCTGGAAGCGATCATCGGGGGGACTAGCAACGTGGAGGGCAAGCAGGTCCCTCACTCCAACGCCCAGCTGCTGGTGTGTGAGGACAACACCTCCGTTTCCGTGAAGGACAAGAATGGCAAGCCTGTCTCTTCTGGATCGGCGCTGCGCTATCAGACCACGTACATCGTGACCTGGCAGGACGACGACAGCTCCTGGAAGGTTGCTACTCGAGACGTGATGCGAGACGAGAAGGGGAATCCGAAGTCATGCTGATGCAGATGCGACCAGTCACCTGTCTGGGCAGTGCTCTGCTGGCGGCGGTGGCCATGATGATGGCGGCGGTCGTTGCCCCTCCCGTAGCCAGTGCCGCCGGCGACGCCGAGTGCCGATTCGGCGCTTGCACGGTGCGGGGGGAGAAGCCGGGAAGCCCTGGTGGCGGCGATCTGACGCAACCCGCCGTGGGGCCCGGGGAGAGCGAACCAACGTCGAACTACTGCCAGGCGGGCTGGACGCACGAACGTGGGGATTGCGACCAGAACATCGACCCGGCCAAGAACTGCATGTGGCGCCTCATGGAGAACCAGCCGCCGCCTCCTGACGGCAAGGACCCGTCTCGCGGCGCGTGGGAGGAATGCGTGCCCGAGTGGCAAAGCGCAACCGACGTCTTCAGGAACTACCCCCAGCGCTGGTGGGAGCGGCCGTCCGCGGCAGGAGCGGCGGATGCGGAACAGGCGGCACGTGAGCTCGTGACGCAGATGCAGCTCGAGGGG
Source organism: Micrococcus sp. PSi08 (assembly GCF_054960655.1). Lineage (NCBI taxonomy): Bacteria > Bacillati > Actinomycetota > Actinomycetes > Micrococcales > Micrococcaceae > Micrococcus > Micrococcus sp. PSi08. The sequence goes on from NZ_JBHNYP010000019.1 coordinate 22,433, forward strand.
ATCGAGATCGGCATGGTGCCGTACTCCGTGCAGGAGGACGGCACCGGAGCGGTCGGCCTGCCCGCGTGGATGTGGGTGGAGAACACGGAAAATCCGCGGGCGTGGGGGCCGTACACGGTCAGCAAGGACATGAACGGGGTTGCGGTGCAGGCCACGGCGCGGCCGGTGCGCGTTACCTGGGATATGGGCGACGGTACGCAGGTGATCTGCGACGGGCCGGGCACGCCGTATGAGGACCGCTTCGGCAAGGAGGAGTCCCCGGACTGCGGGCACACGTACATGAAGATGTCGAACCCGACCTACACGGTCACGGCGATCACGGCGTGGTCTGTGGAGTGGACGGCCCAGGACCAGTCCGGGGTAATCGAGACCGTGACGCGCTCGTCGCAGGACGTGCGAATCGGGGAGTTCCACGCCCTGAACGTCCGGCCGTGAGCAATCGCCGGGGCAGACCTTTGGTCTGCCCCGGCGTGTTGTTTCCAGACACGGACTCGGACGAATCGGATTGGGATACTCTGTGACCATGCGCACGCCCTCGTCGAACCCTCGCCCCACCAGGCGCACTGGCGGTCGCCCGTCCAAGGGAGACCGCTTCAGCGTGACCACCAAGCTCCCCCGGTCCTACGAGCAGAAACTGCACGCCCGCGTGGACTACCGGGGCGAGACCGTCACCGACTATGTCGCATCCCTGATCCTGGCCGACCTCGACGCCAACGAGGTCCCCGAGTCGAACGGACAGGAGGCCTTCGACGTGAAGATCGCCTGAGCATGCAAGAAGGCGGCCCCGCGCCAACGGAACCGCCTTCTTGCGACTAGCACCCCGCCAAGGGTGCCTGTCTGAAGATTTCAGTTGTTCGAGAGCTGCTTCTCACTCGCCAGTGAAGCTCTCGATCTCGGGTGGATCCCCGCCAAGGGATCCGGCTCTGTCCCTCCCTGGAAGGAGGTACGTCGCTCTTGTCGTGCCCAAGTCTACCCAAAATCCCTCTCCGCGACACGTCCCCCCTCCCGTCGGCCGTGTCCTCGGCGCCGTGCCTGGGGGAGTCCACCCTCGCCCGACTGCTGCGCCATCGCCAGAAACCAGCCCGGCCCGTGCGGGGTCGGATCACGAATCCGTGTCGTCAGAACTGGCGCCGGCCCTCGCGTGCCCGGGAGGGCGACATCGACGTGATCTTGGCCGCGGTGCCCGCCGGCTCCCGGCGTCTGGAGCACCTGGGCGACGCCGTTCCCGCCCTGCGGGCACTACCTGCCTGGCAGGACCTCTCCCGGATCCGTCGGCGGCTGATGGAATCTCTGGTGGGTGCGCTGGCGGCCTGCGCGGACTGGTCGAAGATGATCTCCCGTCCCGGGCACAAGCGCCTGGCGAAGATGATCGGCCGGAGCGCCTCGACGGTGACCGCGGCCATCGCCTGGCTGATGCGACACGGGGTGATCGGACGCGTCGCCGCCGGACGCTCTGCCGCCTACGCGACCCCGGACGAGCGTGGCAAGCGGATCAACGAGGCGGCGGTCTACGTGCTGTGCTGCACCGCCCACCTGGACGTGGAGAAGATCCTCGCCAGGCACCGTGCCGACGCCGCGGCCGAAGCACGGGAGCGTGCAGGTCAGCGTCGGATCCGTGGGGCTGTGGAGAAAAACTGGCACCCTTCCTCGCTAGAGGATTCACTTACTAGAACTCGTAGAGGAACCACGCACGCGCGCGACCGCGGACTCGTCGAGCTCTGGCCCTGCAACCGCGCAGTGGCCACCCGTCGTCAGCAGCTGGCCGCCGCCCGCACCGTCCAGGATCGCGCTCTGGGTCTGCGCGTGCTCTCGGCCCGGGACGTCCGCTCGCTGATCCGTCCCTTCCTCGAGGCCGGCTGGACCCCGGCCGACCTTCTCCACGCCCTGGACCACACCCCCCAGGGCGCGCACCGGCTCCACAGCCTGGACGCCGGCCAGGACACCGCTCGAGCTCGCGGCTACCTGCGGTGGCGCCTGGAGCACTGGAAGGACCCCGGCGGGCTCGTGCTCGCCTCAGCCTCTGCCCGAGCTCGTGAGCGGGCGGAGGCGGCGCGCGAGGCGATGCACCGGGATCGCCAGGCGGATGCGCGAGCGCGCGCGGCGGCCGCGGGAGTGGAGTCTCCGGCTCGAATCGCGGCCCTGGCGGCCATGCGGATGCTGTTCCGGCAAGGTGGCGCGGAGCGTGACAGCCTTGAGGCGGCCCACCTCACCGCCTAAACTGACCTCAGATCAACTTAGAAGGGACATCGGGGGACCGCCCCAGCCTTCTACCCCGTGAAGACCTCTACCCACGCGAGCGGAGACACGCCCCATGCGCACCCTTAAAGGCCTTGCGGCCCTGCTGGCCCTGACCGCCCTGGTGGTCGGCATCCCCGCCGCCCTGATCCTGCTGGTCGGCAACCCCATCCCCAGCACTGCCGAGCTCCAGCAGGCCCTGACCGGCATCGACTTCGGCGGCACGTTCCTGATGGGCACCGTGCTGCCCCTGATCGCGTGGGGCTTCTGGGCCTCCTTCGTCTACTCGCTCGTGGTCGAGGTGATCAGCCTCATCCGCCGCGTCGAGACCCCCAACCTGGGCGGAGCGCTGCGCCCGCAGCAGGCCCTGGCCGGCGCGCTGATCGCCGCCGTGCTCGCTCTCGGCGGTGGCAGCCCCGCCCTCGCCCTGACCCCACAGGACACCGCCTCCGCTCCCGCCGCCGTCGCCATGGCCCAGGAGGGCCAGACCACCCAGGACACCCCGGCCGCCGCGGGGGAGCGGACCTACACCGTGCAGGAGGGAGACACGCTCTGGGGCATCGCCCGGGACGAGCTGGGCCAGGGCAGCCGGTGGGGCGAGCTCGCCGAGCAGATGCGCTCCACGCCCCAGGCCGACGGCCAGACCCTCACCGATCCCGACCTCATCATGACCGGCTGGACCGTGGAGCTGCCCGACGGCCCCACCGGCGCCGGCTCCACCTCCGCGACACCGTCCCCCTCCCAGCAGGCACCCGCCCCGGCGCAGACCGGCACGGACGCCCAGCCGGCCCCCGCACCGGCGGCGCCGAGCCAGCCCGCCGAACAGCCCGCCCCCGCTCCTGCGGCCCCCTCCGCATCGGCGTCGGCCGAACCCTCCGCCCCTGCCGACGACTCGGCCACGCCGGCCCCCGAGGCGGCCGCCGCCCCGAGCGCCGCCTCGGACTCCACGCCGGCCCAGGACGCGCAGCACCCGCTGCCCGGCGAGGCCGTGTCTGCGGCACCCTCCACGGCCCCCGCCGAGCAGGAGGGCCCCTCCGCCGTCCCCGGCGGCGCGTTCACGCAGACCGCGCCGGCCCCCGCCGATCTGTCCTCCCACCAGGAGCAGGCTGCCCCGGAGGAGGTCCCCGCATGGGCCACTATCGGCGGCATCGGCGCCTTCGCCGCGGCCGGACTGCTGGGCATCGTCGGCCTGCGCCGCCAGCTCCAGCGCCGCCGCCGCCAGCCCGGCCAGTCCGTCCCCATGCCCGAGGAGCAGACCGCGCAGCTGGAGACCCAGCTGCGCGTGGTCGCCGAGCCCGAGCAGGCTGAGGAGCTCGACGTCGTCCAGCGCTGGCTGGCCCGTTGGGCCCACGAGAACGGCCAGGACCTGCCTGAGCTGTTCCTCGTGCGCGTCTCGCCCGAGCAGATCGCCCTCTACCTCATGGCCCCCGCGCAGCTGCCCGAGCCCTTCGTGGCCGAGACCGACGACGGCGTCGTCTGGACGCTGGCCTCCGGCTCCATCGACATCGACCCCGACCTGCCCGCTGCCCCCTACCCCTCGCTGGTCACCGTCGGCCAGGACGACACTCGCTCCCAGGTCCTGCTCGACCTCGAGCGTCTGGGCACCCTCGGCATCGACGGCGACCCCCAGCTGACCACCCAGGTCCTCGATGCCATGGCCGTGGAGCTGGCCACCTCCAGCTGGTCCGAGAACGTCACCATCACGCTCGTCGGAGTCGCCGACGGCCTGGCCAAGGTCGTCAGCGACGGCCGCGTCCGCCAGATCGACGACCTGGACCAGCTGATCGGCCAGCTCGACGGCAAGGCCAAGGACATCCGCCGCGCCCTCGACGAGCAGGACGCCGCCACCCTCGACCAGGCCCGCGCCGCCAACCAGGAAGAGGCCTTCGGCCCCGAGATCGTCCTGCTGGGCCTGGAGCCCACCCCCGCCCAGGCTCGTCGCCTCACCGACCTGGCCGGCGCCATCCCGCGGCTGGGCATCGCCGCGGTCACCACCGCCAACCCCCTGGCCTCCGACTGGATCCTGAACCTCGAGGACGAGGACCACGCCGACCTGCTCCCGGTCAATCAGCACCTGCGCCCGCAGAAGATCACCCCCGAGGAGGGCGAGCGGATCAAGGAGCTGCTGGCCACCGCCCTGGAGGACCCCCGCTCCACCGGCCGTGGGACGACCGCCACGATCGACATCAACACCGTCCTGGACGAGCGCCCCCACCTCAGCGCGGTGGCCGATCTCGAGGAGATGCTCCACGAGGAGGAGAACACCCAGGACCTGCCCCTGACCCCCGAGCCTGCGGTCCCCGCCGCTGAGACCGCCGAGGACGAGACCGATCCGGCCGAGGAGAACGAGGAGGACGTGCTCGCCGCCCAGGCCGCCCGCCACACCCCGACCCCTGCGCCCGCCCCGCACGACACCATGGACGAGGACGAGGACGAGGAGAGCCAGGACCAGGCCGCGGCGGCCGCCGTGCCGACCGAGCCCGAGGACATCACCCCCGAGGCCCAGGACCAGACCCCGGCCGTCGTCGCAGTCACCGAGACCGCAGGACCCGCCGAGACTGCCCCCGAGCCCGAGCCCGAGCCCGAGCCCGAGCCCGAGCCCGAGCCCGAGCCCGAGCCCGAGCCCGAGCCGGCCGCGACCGCCGAGCCGGCGCAGCAGGAGGCGGCCACCGATCTCCACGACACGTCCCCCGCGGAGGACGAGGACGAGAAGGACGCCGCCCCCGAGCAGCTGGCCTCGACCGACCCGCAGAAGCAGATCGACCTGGACGCCGCACACCTGCTGGAGCAGGCCACCACCCAGGCCCCGATGATCCTGATGCTCGGCGAGCTCAAGCTCGTCGGCGCCCAGGGCCAGGCCCCCGTCACCGCGGCCACCGGCGAGGTCTCGACGACCCAGACCGCCCGCTGCGTCGCCCTGGCCGCCTACCTGGCCCTGCACCCCGGCGCGAGCGCCGAGGCCGTCCACGCCGCGTTCTGGCCCACCCAGCGCTCCGACGGCAAGTCCGCCTCCAGCAACCGCAACAAGCTCACCGGCCAGACCCGCCGCCTGCTCGGCCAGGCCGCGGACGGCACCCCCTACCTGCCCGCCGTGGGCAGCGAGGGCTACCGCGTCCACGAGGACGTGCTCACCGACTGGCAGGTCGTGCAGTCCCTGATCGGCGATGACCCCGTGAAGGCCTCCACCCCCGCCCTGGTCGCCGCCATGCGTCTGGTGAGGGGAGTGCCCTTCGAGCACGCCAAAGCCTCCAACGTCGCCTGGACCGAGACCCTGGCCCAGGAGATGGTCCAGACCATCTGCGACGCCGCCCACGAGCTCGTGGCCCGCTCCCTGGCCGCCGGCCACCGCGAGCACGCCCAGCTGGCCGCCCGCGTCGGCCGCGCGATCGACCCCGCCAACGAGGCCGCCTGGCGCGACGCTCTGGTCACCGAGGCCGCCGCCGGCAACCACACCGAGGTCACCCGCCTGATCGAGAAGCTCTACTCCTACCTGGAGTCCTTCGAGGAGGACCTCGAGCCCGAGGTGGAGACCACCGCCCTGATCGAGGAGCTGCGGGCCCATGGCTACCGTGTCGCCTGATCTCCACGACACGTCCCCCGCGGCCACCGACCCCGCGCCGGCGCCCTACACGGTGCCGCCGCGGACGGTGCGCACCCTGATCGGCCCCGGCGGGGCCCTGGCTGCCCTGCTGGGCATCGCCGGCGCCGCGGTCGCCGGGCTGCCCGTGCTCATGGTCCACGCCGCGCTCGCCCTGATCGCCCTGGCCTGCCTGGGCATCTACATGGCGCGCGTGGACCGGGCCCACCGGCTCATCCCGAACTGGGCCGTGGCCGCCCTGGGCGCCATCAACCTCGGCGCCGCGGTGGGGCTGCTGGTCACCGGATACGGCGCCTGGGCCCTCCAGGGGCTGGTGGTCACCGTGATCGCCGCCGTCGTGCTGATGGTGATGCACCTGATCGGCGGCACCGGCATGGGCGACGTCAAGCTCGTCACCGTGGCCGCCCTGGCCACCGGTGTCCACGGCCCCGGTGCCTGGGTGCTGGCCATCCTGGCCAGCTACGTGCTCGCCGCCCTGTTCGGCGCGGTCCCGGCCCTGCTGCGCGGCCAGCGCAAGACCCGCGTGCCCATGGCCCCGTACCTCGTCGCCGGGCACGTGCTCGCCTTGCTCGCCGTCCTGGGCTACCTGGCATCCTGACCAGGTGCCCCGCACCTTCTCCGCCCGCGACCGCCGTGCGCTGACCGGCCTGCTCACCGCCGGGCTCAAGCACGCCCAGCTCGACGACCTCACCGCGGCCCACCCTGTTCCCGGCGACCCCGGCCACGACTCCGGCAAGGCCGGTCGCGTGGGCCTGATCGTGGCCACCTGGCTCGCCAGCGGCGACCACACCGGACTCACCAGCGCCCTCGAGCTGCTCGAGACCGCCAAGCTGCCCCCGGCCCGCCACGCCGACCTCGCCCGCCTGCAACGGAAGGCCGGCCTGGACTCCACGCCACAACCCACGCCAGAAGCCGAGCCAGAAGGCACCCTCGCCGCGGATGGTGCGACGGAGTCGCCGCTGCCGGCCGCGCCGGCCGAGGAAGCGGCGCCGCCCGCATCTCCGCGACACGTCCCCCTGGTCCTCCTCCAGGACCTAGCCGAGGACCACCCCGCGGTCCAGGCCCTGCTGGCCGCCGGCCTCGAGGTCGGGCACCTCGAGCACACCTCGACGATCCCCGCCGACGCGTTGCTGCTGCACCCGGCGCATGAAAGCTGACCCCGGAACGGGGAGGGACATCAGCGCCGGATGCCGGCCTTATGGGAAGTGAGGGCCGGCCACGGCCCCGACCATCTCCCTGACCGAGGAGCACCCATGTACACGATCTACACCAGCCCCGGCTGCGGCCCCTGCATGACCGTGAAGGCCCACCTGCGCGCCCACAAGATCCCGCACACCCTCGTCGACGTCTCCCAGGACCCCGCGGCCGTCGAGAAGCTGCGCAAGATGGGCTACTCCAGCGCGCCGGTCACCGTGGACGAGGCCACCGGGGAGCACTGGCACGGCTACCTCCCCGACCGCTACGCCTCCCCGGCCCCAGAGGCCGCGCCGGCCGCCGACATGCAGGCCACGATCGACCTGGGCCCCGTCGAGGCCGGAGAGCACGTGCTCTGGGACCCCCACCAGGGTCACCTGCTGATCATCGGCGACCGCGACAGCGGCAAGAGCGTGATCCAGCGCGGGATCATGGAGACCGCGGTCTCCGTGGGCTGGCAGGCCTGGGGCCTGGGCCTGCCCGGGGAGCTGGACAAGGTCGAGGACCATCGGTACGCGCAGGTGGTCACCGCCGACGTCAGCGACCAGCTCGAGCGCATCCGTGCCGCCAGCGAGCTGATGCGCGAGCGCTACCACCTGGTGGAGGTCGCCTCCCTCGCCAAGGAGCACCCCGAGCCCTTCCAGCCCATCGTGCTCGTCCTGGACGACTACGCCCATCTGCGCCAGCGCTGGGCCGACCTCGCCCCGGCCGGGGAACACGAGGCCGACGTCGCCGAGAACCTCCTGCTGGGCATCCACCGCCTGGGCCGCTCCGTCGGCATCCACCTGTCCGTCTCCTGCCGCGGCATCGCCCACCACCTGGGCCAGACCATGGCCGCCGGCTCCACCGTGGTGCACACCTCGCTCTGGCGCAGCTCCCTGGAGACGGAGATGGCCCATGCCAGGTGACCGTCGCCGCCTGGCCCGCCACCGCAGCCGCCACTGCGGCGCCCACACCCTGGCCGCCGAGCTCGCCCTGCTGGCCCACGCCGGCCAACCGACCCCGGACGGCGACACCGACGATCTCCACGACACGTCCCCGCCTGCGGTGCTGCCCGGCCAGCTCGACGCGCTGGACCTGCTCCCTACCGAGGAGGCTTAGCGCAATGTAGGGTTGCCCTAACTGTCAGATCGACCGGAGGTCCCCATGGCCTACTCCAACCGCGAGCGTCCCGGAGGGCGCGCTGGCCTGCGCGACAACACCCCCACCACGTTCCGCCCCGTGGCCTACCGCAACCTCGCCGCCCGCAAGAACCTGTGGGCGGACTACACCACGGGCCGGGGCGTGTTGGACAACGGGCAGGCGGTGCCGCCGAAGATCGGCCCCCGTCGGAAGAACCCGAACCTCACCGACATGCTCGACACTGCGGCCGCCGTCGGTGTGGACCGGATCTTCTTCACGGGCAAGACCCCGGTGGCCACGCCGGGCAAGCGCCACTGGCTGCTGGTGCAGACTCCCGGCTGGATCGACGGAGGACACAACCTCGGCTCCCCGGCCACCGGCCGTTTCGAGCACCGCCAGACCGGCAAGCGCATGCTGGTGCAGTTCGTCTCCGGGTGGTTCGGCGACGCCCCGCTGAGCCCGGATCAGGCCCGCCTGGCCTGGCAGGCCACCGAAGGCATCATCGGTGCGCACTTCCGCGGAGCCAAGCTCATGGACAGCCCCACCGCCACCGGCGCCAACCTCTGGGCCCTGACCCTGCCGAAGAACCTCGAGCCGTACCCGCTGACCGAGGACATCGCCGAGGAGCTGCACCGCACCTCCGGCCAGCACCACGTCGAGCACCTCGTGGCCGGATCCTCCTCGGACACTCACCCGGACTGCATCCCCCTGCACGACCCGGCGAAGACCCCCAAGATCGACGGCTTCGCCTACGTCGACGGCCGCTTCATGTACGGAGCCATGTGCAGTGAGCTGGGCATCGGCCCCGGGTACCGGCTGCGCCGCGACGACACCGCGGACATGCTCCGGGAGAACCCCTACGCCCGCGCTCGCGTGCACGTGCAGTTCAAGGTCCCCGACACCTGGGACCACATCGGCCTGATCGGCGTCCAGCACGAGAAGGCTTCCGAGGGCTGGTACTGGCCCAACCGCCCCGGCGCCACCGGGAGCGCCTGGATCGACGCCGCCGAGTTCTTCGTCGCCGCCCGCCACGGCTGGCAGCTGGACCCCATCGAGTCCGTCGCGTTCACCACCGATGTCCCCGGCGCCCGCGACCGCGACCGGCGCGTGCGTGCACGCCCGCTGGACACCTGGAAGGACAACCTGGTCAAGGCTCGCGCCGCCGTCGCCGGCGACCCGCTGATGGACGAGATCATCAAGACCGCCGTCTCCGCGGCACTGCGTTCGATCCTGATCAACACGATCGGCAACTTCGCGGCCCGCGGGCGCGTGCAGACCCACATCACCTTCGACCCCAAGGAGGTCCCGGCCAACGCCCCCGACGTCAAGCAGCACGGCAAGGCCTTCATCTGGACCACCAAGCCGCGCTTCGACGGCCAGGCTCAGCGCTACTACCACCCCGAGTTCGCCGTGCAGGTCTGGGGCCGGGCCCGGGCGCGCATGCTCTCCGGACCCATGGCCGGTGGCCTCCAGGGCGGGGCCCTGCACGTGCCGGCCCACACCCTGCTGGGCGTGCGCGGCGACGCGATCTACACCACCGAGGTCCCCGCTTGGTCCCTGACCGAGGAGCGTGGCGGCGGCGATGACGGCCGGGTGGGACGCATGCGCCTCCAGGGCTACGTCCCCGGACCGCTGAAGATTCCCGCCGACGAGACCGCCCGCAACAGGCTGCGTGCCAAGGCCGCGCGCCTGGGCGTGGACGCCGCCTACTCCGAATACGAGATGCAGGCCGCCCCCGTCGACGGGACGGACTACCTGCCCGGCGACGACGAGCAGGAGGCCGACGGTGAGTGACCCGGCACAGCTGAGCCCCGCCGAGCTCGTCACCCGGGTGCGCTCGGCCTACGGACTCACCTGGGCCGAACTCGGCGCGGCCATGAACCGCTCCCCGCGCATGATGCAGAAGATCGCCCGCGGGGAGACCTCGGGCGAGTCCTACCGGGACGCGCTGACCGAGCTACACGAGACCGGCGCCGTCTCCAAGGCACCCCGACGTCGGCGCAACGCCGCCGGCAAGATCGTGCCCGTGCGAGCCAAGCGAGGTGCCAAGAAGCCCACCGTGGTCCCCAAGGACACCCGGCGCGGGCCCTCCCTGACCCGCCACTCCACCACGACCACCCACCTGCCCGACGGCAACCGCATCGTGCGGATCCAGCTGCCCAAGACCGTCGGATCGCCCGAGCGCGGGGCCGGCCTGCACGCGGCCCGCATGTCCATCGTCAACGTCGCCCGCGGCGCCCGCCACCAGGACAAGCGCGTGCACATCCGCGCCACCGTGGACATCGGCGGCGGCCGCACCCGCACCTTCGACGTCGGCTCCAAGGGCGGCTACCTGGCCGCCGACGTCGTCTCCGACGTGCGCGACCGCAACGGCGGGGACATGGGCGGCTGGATCGCCTCCCAGATGGGCGACCGCTACGCCCGCGACGCCGTCACGCAGGGCCAGCTGGTGGGGCTGTCCGTGACCAGCTTCAACGCCGTGCGCTCCAAGGAGGAGCGCGTGGCCCAGGACGAGGCCGGCGCCCGCCGGTGGGGACGACGAGGAGGACGCACCCGATGGGGATGAATCAGCACGAGAAGCCGGCCCCGCCGGCACGCCGGTGGGGCGAGGCCCTGGACCCCCACGCCCACCAGGGCCCCTACCGGCCCCCCGCAGCACTGCTGGACATCCTCGCCCGCGCGGCTGGGGCCAATTCCTACGAGACGGCCACCACCGCCGTGCGCAACCGCGCGGCCAGTGCGGCCACCGAGCTGCACGAGGCGGGCCTGGACCCGCGCGTGATCGGCCTGATCGCCGAGCCGCGGGTCAACGAGCTGCTGGGCGTGGCCGAGCGCTCGGCCCGCTCCCTGCGCCAGCGCGACCACCAGTTCCCCGAGCCGGTCACCCGCGGACGGCTCTGGTGCGAGGCCGACGTCGTCGACTACTTGGCCTTCAAGCACGAGACCTCCCCGCGACCCCGGGCCCTGCGCAGCGCCCGTGTGGCCCAGCGCGAGAAGGGCACGCAGATCCGCTCCTAAACTGCGGCCATGGAGTACCTCTTCGAGAACATGGCCGGCGTCTGCCCGCACTGCCAGGCCTACGCGGCCATGGACCCTGAGTCCCGCATTGAGATCTACCCGAGGTACGCGCATCTCGACGAGGAGCCGTACCGGCCCTCGCCGACGAACGACTCTCCGCCGCCGACCTCGGGGGCGCGAGAGATCGTGGTGATGCAGTGCCACCGCTGCGAGCAGCCTGTCACCGTCATGGACACATGGTCCGAGCACCAGTGGGATGAAGGCACGGAGCCACGCCGGCTCTCCCGCACGCTGGTCTACCCGCTCGCCGCGGTCCGCCACCTGCCCGAGGAGGCGCCGGAGAAGATGCGCTCGCTCTACCGGGAGGCCAGCCTGTGTGAGAGCGCGGGAGCTCTGCGCGCCGCTGGCGTGCTCTACCGCGCGGCCACCGAGGAGATGGTCGAGGACCAGGGCGGCACCGGCCGGGACCTCAAGGCCAAGATCAACAGCCTGACCCCGCGGCTGGACGCGGAGCTGCTGGAGGACCTGCACGAGTCCCGCCTCGTGGGCAACGACAGCATCCATGTCGGCGTGCAGTACGCCGCCGAGGAGATCGCCGACGTCGCCGAGCTGCTCTGGGAGGCCGCCTTCGTCCTCTACGAGCAGCCGGCCCAGAAGGCCAGCATGCGCGCGGCACGCAAGGCCCGCCACGACGCCGCCCGCGGCCCGCGCGCGGCGTCGTGATCCCGGTCTACGAGCCGCCGGCCTTCCGCAGCCCCGAGGAGGTCCACTCCGCGCTCTACCAGGACGCCCCCTACGTGCGGGTCATGCTCCCCGACCGGGGACGGGTCGATGCGATGGCTGCCCGCTGGTCGAGCACCCATGTGCTGATCGCCTGGGAGGAGGCGCCCAGCACCGAACGGTTGCAGGCATGGGTGCCCGCTGGGTGGGTCACCCGCATTCGGGCAGAAGAATCGGCCTGGCGCGCCCCCTACGGGCGCACGCACGGCTAGGGTGTGTCTGAGAAACCGTCCAGTCGGGTATACCCACTAGGCGCATGTGTCAGAGCCAGTTGGGTGCTGCCGGACAGAGGTGCCAGGGTGCGATCTTGCTTGACAGGGTTGCCCATCATCGCGCTCGACGGATTCGTCGATCCGGCCTTCTCCAACCGCGCGCTGGCTCGCTTACCCGTTGGGCTTGGCCTCGGATTCATGGACGTCATTCTGGAGTAGCGCGATGATCTGCTTTGCGGTTTCACTCCGGTGGTCCTGTGAGATGGGCCTGCTTCCGATCAGGTCGTTGACCCAGAGCCCGTCAGCAGCGAGCAGGGCGAGCGAGGTCATCTGGTCGCGCTCAGCTTCGTCTCGTTCGCTACGTCCGGTCCATCGGTCGATGAGGTCTTCCCAGATCGCCTTGTGCTGGGTGTGCTGGCTGTCGAGAATCAGCTGGAACTCGGCGCGGGAGGCGGCTGTCGAACAAGTGAGTATGTAGGCGGTCAGGCGCTCCATCGGCGTTGCCTCAGCGGTCGGCTTTCCACAGGCGATCTCTAACTGCCGCTCCCAGCGATCAGCGAGTCTCTGGTGGATCGCAGCGATCAAGTCGTCTCGTGACGGGAAGTGGTAGATGATCCCGGCCCTGGTGATCCCTGCAGCGGCCGCGACAGAGTCAAACGTGACTGCTGTGATCCCGTCTTCCTCGATCACTTGGATCGCGGCGTCGAGGATCATGGTCTTCTTGCTCTCACGCACCATCATGCGCCCCTCCGATTGGTTCAGTGGTTTTCGGCGTACTCCATTGCCTCGCTGCCGCGCCCGTAAGCGCGGAGCAGCCGATTGGTCAGAGCGGCTCCACTAGCCAGCATGACAGCGAGGACGATCATCGTGACCAAATAGGCCGTGTCGTAGGCGGAGGTGGCGGCTGCGATCACGTCGAGATCTCCGTCGGCGATCCCGAGGGCATCGGCAATGCTCTCCCCCGCTGCGGCGGGAGTGCCATCCGGGAGTCGGACGACTGTGGCGTAGACGAAGGTCAGGAGGCTCCCGAGGAGTGCTACAGCCGAGAGGGAGCCCATCTCATAGGAGACTTCTTCGATCGAGGCCGCCATGCCGGCCTTTCGCGGAGGCGCGTTGCCCATAATGGCGGCGGAAGCGACGGCGAAGGTGCCGCCCAGGCCGAAGCCGGTCACGATGAAGCTGACGACCAGCAGGGGTAGTGATCCGTTCGCAGAGGCCAGCACGGCGAGAGCTAGTCCTAGGGCGGCGATGGCGAGGCTGCCGGAGATAATGATCCGCAGGCCCACGATGTGCAGGATCGCGGCCCCTAGGACACCTGAGGGCAGGGCGCCAAGCGCGCTGGCTGCGACTAGCAGGCCTGCTTGCAGGGGGGTGAAGCCCTCGACGAGCTGGAAGCGCTGTGTGGTCGCGAGCTGGGCGCCAGCGATGGTGAACATCGCGAAGAAGGCTGCCAGAGAGCCGCCAGCGAAGGCGCGGTTGCGGAAGATGGAGAACTCGATGAGTGGTTCTTCCAATCGGCCCTGGCGTCGCACGAAGAGGACGAACCCGATGACTGCTGACGCCAGCGCCCCTGCGATCAGAACCCAGTTCTGTGGAATATGGGCCAGTTCCTTGATGACGAGCACGGTGCCCACCAGCCCGACCATCGCATAGAGGGATGAGACGAGATCCCACTTCTTCGACGGATCGGGATGGTTGTGCGGCGCGATGATTGCGGTCGCCACAAGTGCGATGGCAACAACGGGGACATTGATGAGGAAAACAGATCCCCACCAGAACCGTTCGAGAAGGGCGCCGCCGAGAATGGGTCCGAGCGCTGCCCCCGCGATCGACAGGCTCCCCCAGATGGCGATGGCGATGTTGCGCTCACGAGGATCGTCGAACGCGAGGCGGATCAGAGCAAGCGTGGCGGGCATCATCGCTGCGGCCCCCACAGCGAGGAGTGCCCTGGCGCCGATCAGGAAGGCAGGGTTGGGCGAGAATGCCGCTGCCAGTGATGCGGCACCGAAGATCCACAGGCCGACGACGAACATTCGGCGGTGGCCGATGCGATCGCCCAGTGTGCCTGCTCCCAAGAGGAGGCCAGCCATGACCAGGGGGTAGGCGTTGATGATCCACAGTGTCGAGGATCCGGACGCGCCGAGGTCTGCGGTCAACGTAGGCAAGGCGGTGTAGAGGATCGAATTGTCGAGGGTGATGAGTAGCAGGCCGGCCCCCACGGTCATGAGCAGCCACCACCGCCGCGGCGATGATCCAACGTCGTTCACTGTTGTACCCCTGTCCTCTGCCTGTAGTCGCATCAACGAAACTATACTAACAGGTTAGTAAAGTAAACGTCAACGCTCCGACAGAGGGATGCCTCACAATCCAGCTGGGTGTTCATTGCCCCATCCCGGCGTCAAGCCGGGTATACCCCTTTACACACTCCGTCCGCCCACGAGACCATCACGTCGAAGACGGTCTCAAACCGGGTCGTTAGACAGAAGTGTCGGGAGGTCTAAGACGTGGTTGGACAGACCGTGGGGTACGTGCGGGTGAGCTCGGCGGAACAGAACCTGGACCGTCAGCTCGAGGCGGTGGGGGAGTGCGACCGCATCTTTCAGGACAAGATCTCCGGCAGCTCCCGCGCCAAGCGCACCGGGTTGGCCGAGCTGATGAAGTACGTGCGGGAGGGGGACCTGGTGAAGGTCGCCTCGATGGACCGGCTGGGACGGGACACCCGGGATCTGTACGCGATCGTGGATGAGCTCACCGACAAGGGGTGCGCGGTGCAGTTCGTGTCCGAGCGCATCACCGTGGACAAGTCCGGCACCTCCCCGGTGGACGGGCTCATGCTGGGCATCCTGGCGGCGTTCGCTGAGTTCGAGCGCCGGCGGATCAAGGAGCGCCAGGCTGAGGGCATCGCCCTAGCCAAGGCCCGCGGCAAGTACGTGCAGGCCCCGAAGCTCTCTGATGCGGACGTGGAGCAGGCGCGCGTGATGATTCAGATGGGGATCCCGAAGGCCGAAGTGGCGCGCACGTTCGGGGTGAGCCGGCAGACCCTGTACACCTCGTTGCGCCGGCAAGCCTCAGACTGAACCCCATCCTCGGCCGCCGACACCACCTGGGTTTCTGCTTCAGTAAGCGGGCGCGGCCTTGTACAGGGATTCGGCGTCTTGGGCTGCGTGGACGCTGGCCCGGACGACGTCGTTCTTCATGTCCAGCACCCGCAGCTGGCCGTCGATCTCAGCGACGGCCTCGATCCGGCCGAAGGCATCCCCGTGGGCCTGGGCGTACTCGGCCAGGCCCCGCAGCTTGGGCAAGGCGTCGGCCAGGTGCGTGCCGTGGGGGTCCACGATGTCCGCGCGGATCGTGCCGTCCTGGTTGGCGTGGAAGAACACGAAGTCCGGGCGCAGGGCCTGCCACTGGCCGGCGCCGTCCTGGAACGGGATCGCCAAAGACTGCTTGGAGGCCCGGGAGGGGTTGCGGTACCAGCCCCGGAAGGAGGGCTCGGCGGCCTCGGAGTCCAGCACCTGCCGCTCCCAGGCGTTCAGATCCACAGGTACGGTGCCGTCCTCGGCGGCCATCAAATGCAGAGTGCGGGTCGGCAGAGGACGCTCGCTGCCATCAGGGAGGCGCTCCTGCTGGTCGGCCTGGGCCAACTTCGGGCGGGTCAGGTCCACACGTTCAGGCCGACGGGCCATCTCCCGCACCCGGTCATACACTGCCTGGCGCTCATCGGTCAGGCCGTTGATCTGCACGCGGTACTGGCTCAGCCAGTCCTGCACGAGCTTGTCGGCCTTGGCCTCCAGATCGGCGACGACCTCGGAGGTGCGGGCCAGGGAGGCGATGATGGTGTCTCCTTCGCGCAGGTCGAGATCCTCTTCGTCCTCGGGGACGATGTGATCGATGTAGGCCCCAGCGATCCAGCCGGTGAGGGTGCCGGCCGCCGCGGCCGCAGCCTCCTCGATGGCCCGGTCATCGGCCAGCAGCTCCAGGCTGGTGGTGCTCAGGGTTGTGGTTCCCAGCCGGCCGGTCAGCCGCTGGGCCGACAGGGTGAGCACATCCTGGCGGGCCGCGGCGATCTGCTCGGAGTACTGCACCCTGCATCCGTCCAGGAGCTTGCACATTGTGTGCGCGGCGGTCTTGATCGCCCCGGGCAGCAGCCCGTCGTGGGAGAGGGCGTTGGCCAGGATGTCCAGGCGCTTGAGCGGTTTGGTGGCTCCCCGGGGGATGGTCATCGAGGGCAGGGCGTCGAACACCGCCCACACGTCTTCTCCCACCGCCGGGTTCGGTGTCAGGGTGACCGGGTCGAACAGCACCCGCCGGGCGGATGCGCGGGCGGGGTCGGAAGTGGTGTCGTCCATGTCGGACTGTCCGCGCATCAAGGTCTGGGCGATGGCGGTGGAGGTGGTCTTGTCGAAGTGGGGCAGGAAGCAGTCGATGGAGTTGAGCACCTCGTTGCCCGGGATGCGTCGGGCCAGGGGGGTGCGGACCATCCGGCCCAGCAGCTGGTGGACGTAGGTGGCGTCCTTGTAGGTGCGGAAGGACATCAGCACCTCCGCCCTGGGGCAGTCCCAGCCGGTGGAGATCGCCTCCATGGCCAGCAGCACCCGGATGTGCGTGGTTTCCTGCACTCGCTGGGGGGCGATGTAGTTGACGATCTGGCCGGGCAGGTGCCGGTCGGTGTGGGTGCCGAAGACGTGGGCTATGTCCTGGGGCCGTAGCTCGGGCCACTCCTGGTGGATGACATCCAGGATTCGCGAGAGGTGCTCGTCGCTGGGTTTGTCGGCGACCTGCACGACCAGTAGCGGCACCACCGGGTTCGGTTCGTCCTGCTCGGCGGCGTAGGCGGCCCAGGCCCGGGTGGAAGCCTTCGTGCGGGCCACGGCCTCGCGCAGCAGCGTGGTGTCGAAGGCGCCGGCTTCCTCGGGGATGGTGAGGACCACATCGTCCTTGAGTAGCCCGGAGGCCTGCACGAGCGCGGGGTCGACCTGCACGGGGGAGAGCGCGTCCCGGTCGGTGGCATGGGCCATGGCCTGGGTGAAGCGTTCCACGGTGGCGGAGATCCCGAGCACGATCGGCATGGCCGGGGCCAGGGCGGTGCCGTTGATCAGGCGCTGGACGATGGTGGCCCGCTCCTGGTCGTTCTTCTTGGTGGTCTTCATGCCCCGGTGTGCCTCGTCCAGGATGAAGTACAGGGTTCGTCCGGGGGTGGCCACGGTGTTGGCGATGACGTCGTAGATGGTGCGCTGGGCCATGTCGGGGGCGGCCATTACCGGGGTGGCGGCGTTGGTGGGGTCCTGGGCCCCGCGCACCAGGCGGGCTCCTTCGCGCAGCTTCTGGGCGTTGAGGAAGTACACCTGGCCGGGGGCGAAGGTGGTCTCGGCGAAGGAGTTCTCCACGGTGCGCAGCCGACCGTCTAGCTCGGAGGATGCGGCATGGATCCGGGCGCGGGACTGATCATTCAGGTCCGGGTCGTCGGAGAACCAGAGCACGGTGGCCCCGGGGTCGGGGGCGATGTCCTCGGTGTACTGGTCGGAACCGAAGAACAGGGCCTCGATGATGGCCGCGGCCATCACCGTCTTGCCGGCCCCGGTGGCCGCGGCCAGGGAGAACTGGGACAGGACGCCGTCGTCCTGGTAGTTCTTCCTGGCTCGATGCAGCCGGTTCAGGACCTGCTCGACAGCCTGGGCCTGGTAGTCCTTGAGGGTGTAACGCATGGGGGTCAGGCCCTCCGGTTGATCTGGAAGTTGTGCAGGTAGGACTCGTACAGGCGCACCGCGGTGGTGTGTTCGGGCAGCTGTCGGGCCACGGACTGGAAGGCCACCTCGGAGTCGGTCACGATGAACGCCATCCCTACCTGGGGGTCAGCCTCCAGGGCGGCCAAGAACTCGGGGGCGTGGTCCATGTCCTCGAGTACCCCGTAGGTCTGAGCCACATCCCAGCCCCGTTCTGGAAGGCTGGAGATGATGCGACCGCGAGAGCCAGCCTTGAGCCAGAGCATCGGCGCAATCCGGGCGAAGGCACGGTTGCGGCGGACCTGCCGGGGCGCCTCATAGGTCAGCGTGAAGAACGCCGCGTTCTCCTCGAAGCCGTCGGCCATGGGGAACTCGTCAGTGAACTTGTACTCGCCCTTGATCGGGTCCCCGTCAGGGGTCTTCCCCGTGATGGCCGCAGTGACGCGGGGTTTGGTGACGTAGTCGCAGATGCCCCACTGCTCCCACTCCGCGTCACCGGGACGAAGCCCCTTCGCGCGTAGACCCTTCTGCTCCTCAGCGGACACCTCGTTGTTCGTCACGCTGATGCACTGACGATGACCGCCGTCCTGCTTGTTCAAGCGCATGACCGCGTGCGCCGTCGTGCCAGAGCCCGAGAAGAAGTCGAGGATGACGGCGTTGGGCTTGTCCTTCACGAAGAAGCGAAGAGTGTCCTCGACGGCATAGAGCGCCTTTGGGAACGGAAACTTGCGACCCGGCATAAGGCGACGCAGGAGGGACGAACCATGCTCGGAAGCGTTGTGTCCCTCGATCTTCCACTGGGTTGGCGCAAGTTGAAGACCGCTGTCTGCGTCAATGCGCACAGCCTCCACTGAGCCGTCTGGAGCGCGGCCGGTGATCTCGAAAGCAGGAGAGCAGACTTCTTTCCAAGCCCCTTCGGGGAGGTAGTTGATGACGTACCCGTAGTGGGTCTCACGTCCCACTCGCACACGTCCCTCGTCTAGGCGGCGCATGAGTTCCGGCCCACTGCACTGCCAGTTTCCCTCGGACTGATCGGTCCGAATAGGAAGAACGGTTGTTAGGCCCGGTCTGGCGGCAACAGTTCGTTCTCCCAAGGGAATCGGGTCCCCCGCTGCGACGACTTGCATTTTTTCGGGGTCGACGAAAATCGGATAGTAGAGACCCGGCCGGTCGGACCTGGCCGAGTGCGATCCGCGACGCATGAGGGAAGTCCATCCCGGCCCCTCGGGTTTCGAGGTCGAGGCGGCGATGGCGCCAGCCTGCCACCCTGGACCAAGGGGCAGACGTGCGGGCCCTGACTCGCCCAGCATGACGAAATAGATGTATTCGTCCGTGCGACGAAACGCCTTTCCTCGTGCAACCCCCTTGGGGTTGATGACACTTGAGACCATCTGGATACGAGCGTCGGGGAACGTCTGCTCGAGGAGCATTCCCAGGCGGAGATACTCCTTCTCGTCGATGGTGACGATTAGGACGGAGTCCTCAGGATTGAGGAGTTCACGGGCAACCTGGAGGCGGCGTTCCATGAAGGACAGCCACTTCGAGTGGCGGTAGTCGTCATCGGAGGCGACGTAGTCATTGTTGTACTTCCAGTCCTTCGCCCCGGTGTTGTAGGGCGGGTCAATGTAGACGCAGTCCACCTTGTGGCGGTGGGTGTATGTGAGCATCGCGAGGGCGTGGAAGTTCTCGGCGTTGATGACCGTGTGGAACGGCTTGTCCCCACCGTTTTCGACGCGGCCTGTCTCGACCAGGCCCGGGTAGATCGGGTCCTCGAAGCGGGCGACGACCACCAGGTCCTCGATTGCTGCTGTTGAGGTGGCCGGCTCGCGGACCTCGGGGTCGACGTCTGCTTCGGTCAGGTGGGCTTGCTTGCCATCTGGGGTGCGTTCGAGGTCGGTGACGACCCAGTGACGGGTGTCCCCGATGGTGAGGGTCCCCCGCGGGGGCAGCACGCGGACGGTGTCTCCGCGGCGTACGGGTCGGCCGGGCAGCTCGACGGCCTCGGGCTGGTGGCGCTCAAACACGAGACCAAACTGGTTGTGTCGGGTGAGCTGGCGGAACTCAGCTTCCAGGTCTGTGGCCAGCTGTGGGTCGGTCTTGCGGGCCTGGGCGAGCAGGTCAGTCAGTCGAGACACGGGTGTTCTTTCTTTGGGCCGAGTGGCATGGGGCGCTGTCCGCGCTGATCCTGCCCATCCTAGGGACCGGGGATCTCGTGCCGAGCAGGGGCTTCGCGCGAGCTTAGGATCAGCTGCGATGCGATTTCGCATCGCGTCATCCACTCGAGCAAGGAACTCGCCCATGTCACGACGCTCTCTGGCTTCTCTGGCCACTGCTGCTGTTTTCGTCGCCACCGCTGTCCTGGGGGGTGCGGGCCCGGCGGCGGCCGGCACTACGTATTCGGCCCCGTTGCGCACGGCTGTGGCGTCGTTGCCGGTGGCGGCGGAGAACAATGCCGGCTATGACCGGGCTGCCCAGTTCGGGGACTGGAAGGATGCGAACAGGGACTGCCAGAACACGCGGGCGGAGGTGTTGATCGCAGAGTCCAAGACCACCCCGAAGTTCACGACGGCCCGTAAGTGCACGGTGGCCACGGGCAAGTGGGTGAGCAGCTGGGATCTGCGTACGCACACGTCTGCTTCGACGGTGCAGATCGATCACATGGTGCCCGTGCATGAGGCGTGGGGCTCGGGAGCTCGGTACTGGACCAAGGCCAAGCGGGTGGCGTTCTACAACGACTTGGGGGATGCCCGGTCGCTGAGCGCGCAGACCTCGGCGTTGAACTCTGCCAAGCAGGCCCGCGGTCCGGAGCAGTGGCTGCCGCCGAAGAACCAGTGCCAGTACATCGCGGACTGGACCGCGGTGAAGATCCGCTGGGGGTTGAAGGCTGACGCCACGGAGAAGGCGTTCTTGGTGAAGAAGGCCGCCTCCTGCGCGAACACCACTCTGAAGGTGACCCGGTACTGAGGCTGCGCGGCCGCAATGGCGCCCATCCCCTGGCCGTTGACGGCTGCGGGTGTGGGCGTTGGTCCACCCGGGGGCTGGCTCGAGGACTTGTGTTCGTACCCATGTCTGTCACGGCCACCCCTGAGATCCACAAGCGAATCGTGGGCGTGTTGCGCTTTTACCTGCACGGCGAGGACGACTGAGACGGCGCCGAACTACCTGAACGGAGAACGACCATGACCGAGAGCACGGGTCTTGAACACGCGGTGCTGGATCCCGGGCAGACGCCCCTACACGCCCGCGTCCTCGAGAGGGGGTGCTGAGGATGTCGCGCGCACCGGGGCGCAGGAGTGGATCGCTGAACGTGGTCGATTGGGTGCTGGGGGTGTGCGGGGTGGTAGCTGCTTTCCGCGCTGTGGTTGCCCAAGATCGAGCACCACGGCCCGCTGACCCACTGCCCGATGATGTGGTGGCTGCTCGTGCGAAGGAGCTGCAAGAGAAGTGGGCGAGGAAGGGGAGATACAGAGCGGCGGTTATCACGTTGTTGGCCTCCGTGATAACGGCGGGGGGTGCTCTGCTGGCGGCGGCTGGCGCGACCGCCGACGAGCCTGCATGGGTAAAGGAGTCTGCTGTCCTTGCGGTCTTGGCGGCAACCAGCTTGCGGGTGCTGGCGAGTCTTCGCCCTACGGGATGGAAGCGGTTTCCGTGGTCCGCATGGGCGACGATCCTTTACGGGTCTCTGTGGCTACTGGTGATGGGCCTTGCGGCGGAGATGTGGTCTGCTCCGGGCTACATCCTCAGTACTCTCACTCCGTTGTTTCTGCTCGTCGCGGTGGTAGTGCAGGACAAGGCAACCATGAGGGGCCAGGCAGACGCTCCCGAGACCTTTCGAGAGATGATGGTGGATGCCATTCCGCAGAAGTGGCGGGACTAGGGCGCGGTCAGCACGGCGCCTGCGTGCGCGGGCACCAGCCCGTGGGCGGCGGCGTACTGGAAGCGCAGCATCTGGGCCAGGTGGGCCTGGGCTTGCATGAACGCGAGGACCTGAGCGGCGTCGGGCCGGTAGGCGGTGCCGTCGGCGGTCTGGGCGCGCACCATCTCGGGGCGGTCGTGGGCGACCCAGCGGGCCACCTCGGAATCTGTGCTCGGCAGGGACGTGGTCATCCGCCCTTGCCAGGACACCTGGATCATCAGGGACACCTCCACCCTTACGTTGATCTGACGTCAACATACTAGGTGGGCTGGCAAGTGGAGGGCAATAAGCTCTGGACGCGCGAAAGCGCCCCGCGAGGTTCCTGCGACTGTCAGATCAACGGGAAAGCGGGGCGCTTCTGGGGTCCAGTCTAGGCGACCAGCGCCGCCGGCGGGAAGGCGTCCGGGGTGTCGATGAACCGCCGCAGCACCTGGCAGCAGTGCCACCAATGACAGGCTGCGGTGCTCGCATGCGCGCGCTCGCTGTCTGTCACCACCTCGCTGGCCTCGGCCAGGGCGGCCTCCAGGTGCTCGACCTCGATGCTCATGGCTCCTCCGATCCGCGGGTGTCCTTCACCGTGGATAAGGCCGTCGCGCGGCCGTGATGTCCCTTCTGGGCGCCAGGCAGAGCGAAGCCCTCCCGGCGCGGAGGGGGGATGGCCAGGAGGGCTTCTAAGTCGCAGGCCCTACGGGATGGGCTCACGTTCGACCTGTGTAAACCGTAGCAGGGGCAGTGGTGACGGGGGGAGGGTTGTGGATAGGGGTTGCGGGTGTATGGAATGACGCGTATGGTTTGACGTGTATTGCTAGACCTACGTGAGGTGATTCTGTCGCCTCCAGATTGAGAGAGCACACCCATGACCACCTTCTACTACTCCGTCAACGAGATGGCTCGGCAAGCCGGCTTCACCTCGCCCTCCACCTGGACCCGCATCAAGAACGACCTGCGCGCCCCCGATGCCGTCATGGTCAGCAAGATCCAGGGCGCCGGCTGGACCCTGGACAGTTGGGAGGACGCCGCCAACAACGAGCTGCACACCCGTCGCGAGCCCCTGATGAAGGCCATCACCCGCCTGCGCCTCGAGGAGGAGGCCCTGCGTCAGGAGTACGGCGTGACCGACCAGGACGAGCCGGCCGACCAGAAGGCGGAGGGCTGAGCCATGAACGCTATCGAGCTGAAGTGCCGCCGAGAGGCCCTCGGTCTGTCCCGCGACGCCCTCGCCGACACCCTGGGTGTCGCGGAGAAGAGCATCACCCGCTGGGAGTTCGGCAAGAACCCGCCGCGGGACTGGTCCTGGATCGACTCGGCCATGACCCGCCTGGAGGACTACCGCGAGCGCCTCGTGGAGGAGCTGATCGCCGAGACCTTGCGCGTGCATGAGCAGGCCGGTGCCGCGCTGATGTTGACCTACGCTTCCCGCGGTTCCTTCTACAGGTGGTTGCCGGAGATGGAGGAGCCGGACATGGGTGATGGCATCGCGGTGATTCCCGTGGAGCTGCACCGGGCGGCCACCGCCGAGGCCGCGCGCCGGCTGCGGGTGAGCCATGGGCTGCACGCCGTGATCGAGGCTGTGCCCACTCCGCAGGAGCGTGAGGGGGCGGGCTCGTGAGCGTGCGTCGATGGGTCTCGAGCGTCGTCGCCGTGGTGGCCGCTCTGGGTGTGGCTGGCGCCGTCGGGGGTGGACATGTGCAGGGGGTCCAGGTGCCAGAGGTGAAGCTTCCCAAGGTGGCGCTGCCCAGCGGAGTGGAGCTGCCCTCACTCGGCGACACGTCCCCGACGCCGGCGGCCGGCCCGGTCGGGGGCCAGCTCGAGCAGCTGGCCCTGACCTCCGCGGCACCGGCCAGCGCCTACACGCGAGACGCGTTCGGCCAGCGCTGGGCGGACGTGGACCGCAACGGCTGTGACACCCGCAACGACGTGCTGCGGCGCGACCTGACACAGGTGCAGATCAAGCCCGGCACGCAGGGGTGCAAGGTGCTCTCCGGCCAGCTCGTGGACCCCTACAGCGGCGCTACGATCCCCTTCTCCTCCCAGGACTCCCAGGCCGTGCAGATCGACCACACGGTCTCCCTTGCCGATGCCTGGGCCTCCGGGGCGTGGGCGTGGGACGAGTCCCAGCGCACGGCGTTCGCCAACGACCCGGCGAATCTGCTGGCCGTGGATGGGCCGGCGAACAACTCGAAGTCGGATGCGACCGCGGCGGACTGGCTGCCGGACACCGTTGCGGGCCGATGTGAGCTCGTGGAGCACCAGGTGGTGGTGAAGGCCAAGTGGGGGCTGAGCGTCACCGAGCGCGAGCGCGCGGCGATGCGCAGGGTGTTGGCCTCCTGCCCGGCTGGGTGAGCGAGGCCGTAACGTGTCCGGGGGGTGGGTGACCATGCCCCTGAACGGATGGACGATGCTGGCGCAGGAGGAGGTGTGAGCGATGACGACTACCACGGGTACCGACCTGGCCCCGAGGCTGCGCGCGTTCAAGCACCGCCTGGACCCCAACCCCGCCCAGGCCACCCTGCTGGCCCAGTACGCCGGCGCCGCGCGCGTCGCCTACAACATGCTCACCGCCCACAACCGGGCCGCCCTGGCCGCCGGTGCCGCCCGTCGCACCGAGCTGGCCGAGACCGGGCTGGCCGGCCCCGAGCTGGCCGCGCGCATGAAGGCCGAGCGCGCCGCCGACCCCACCCTCCGCGTGGCCAGCTACCAGTCGTACTCCACGGCCCACCTGACCCCGCTGATCCGCCGCCACCGTGAGGCCGCCGCCGCGATCGCCGCCGGCGCCGACCCGGCCGAAGCATGGACCGACGAGCGATACGCCGAGCCCTGGATGCACACCGTGCCCCGCCGCGTCCTGGTCTCCGGCCTCCAGAACGCCGCGAAGGCCACCGAGAACTGGATGGCCTCCGCCTCCGGCACGCGCGCCGGCGCGCGCGTCGGCCTGCCGCGGTTCAAGAAGAAGGGCCGGTCCCGGGACAGCTTCACCATCCCCGCCCCCGAGGTCATCGGCGCCGCGGGCACCCCCTACAAGCGCGGCGAGCCCCGCCGCGGGGTGATCACCGACCACCGGCACCTGCGCCTGGCCTCCCTGGGGACCATCCGCACCTACGACAAGACCAGCCGCCTGGTCCGCGCCTGCCGCCGCGGCGCCCAGATCCGGTCCATGACCATCTCCCAGGCCGGCGGACGGTGGTACGCCTCGATCCTCGTTGCCGACCCCACCCCCATCCGGACCGGGCCCAGCCGTCGCCAGCGCGCCAACGGCGCCGTCGGCGTGGACCTGGGCGTCAAGCACCTGGCCGCCCTCTCCACCGGCGAGGTCATCGACAACGGCCGCCCCGGTGCCCGCCAGGCCGCCCGCCTAACCCGCCTCCAGCGTGCCCACGCCCGCACCCAGCCCGGCTCGAACCGCCGCGAGCGCGTGCGCCGGCAGATCGCGGCACTCCAGCACGGGATCGCCCTACGTCGGGCGGGGCTGCTGCATCAGGTGTCCACGAGACTGGCGACGGACTTCGCGGTGGTCGCCCTGGAGGACCTGAACGTGGCGGGGATGACCCGTTCGGCCCGCGGGACGCTCGAGGCGCCGGGTAGGAACGTGGCCGCCAAGTCCGGGTTGAACCGGGCGATCCTGGATGCCGGGCTGGGGATGCTGCGCCGGCAGCTGGACTACAAGACCTCCTGGGCAGGGTCCCAGGTGAAGATGATCGACCGATTCGCGCCCTCCTCGAAGGCGTGCTCGCGCTGCGGGACAGTCAAATCCACGCTGTCCCTGGCCGAGCGGACCTTCGAGTGCGAGGCCTGCCACCTGGTGATCGACCGCGACGTGAACGCCGCGATCAACATCCGGGCGTGGGCTGTGCAGGAGGAGCGTGGAGCAGGGGTCGAGCTCGCCCGAGGCCGTCGGGAGAGTCGAAACGGACGTGGAGCTGCTGTCTCGGGCCCGCCATCTGGCGGGGCCGCGAGGCAGGGGCGTGGAAGCGTCAAGCCCGCACCCCAGGGTGTGGGCATGTCCAGCCGGGCAACTGGCTGGTCATCCCAACCCCCCTCAACCGAAGGGGAAAGCGCAGAGCGCGGAGCATCCGCCCTGGCCAGGTAGTGGAAGCCCCGCGCACGCAGGGATGAGCCCGCGGACTCCCAGTCCATCGCCAGCTTGCCCGTGGAAGCTCCGCGCACGCAGGGATGAGCCCCTGACTGACGGACTGACTGACTGACTGAGGGTGGAAGCCCCGCGCACGCAGGGATGAGCCCTTGGTCTTGCCGTCAGCAAGCATGCGAGCCATGGAAGCCCCGCGCACGCAGGGATGAGCCCGTCCTGACGCTGTTCGAGGACGGCAGGGTAGAGGAAGCCCCGCGCACGCAGGGATGAGCCCGACGCTGCTGCTGTGGACGAGCTGCTTGCCGAGGAAGCCCCGCGCACGCAGGGATGAGCCACCCATCTTCTCCACGAAACGCTCCGCGATCGTGGAAGCCCCGCGCACGCAGGGATGAGCCCACGGGCACGTCGTCAAAGTCGGTGAGCCCGTCGGAAGCTCCGCCCGCGCAGGGATGAGCCAGACTCCCAGGGGCATTCACGGCTCCTGGGTTGAGCTGTCGTAGGGATCTGGGCTGGTCCCGGTCCTTCCTAGACACCATCCAGTGCTCGTGACAGCTGCGGGTGTCGTGGAGGTGATGCGGGGACGTGTCGCGGTGTCCGCGGGATGCTCAGCTGGTGGGCTCGGGGACGGTGGCCTCGCACTGGACCATGGGCATGCCCTTGGGGTCGCCGGTCTGGGCGTCCAGGGGGGCGGTGGTGCCGTCGGCGATGATCTCGCAGTGCAGGTCGCCGGCGGCGGGCAGCTGCGGGACGTTGGCGATCACCTGGATCTTTTCACCGGGCTTGGCCTGGGTGCGCAGGGTCAGGGGG
Organism: Micrococcus sp. PSi08; assembly: GCF_054960655.1. Classification (NCBI taxonomy): domain Bacteria; kingdom Bacillati; phylum Actinomycetota; class Actinomycetes; order Micrococcales; family Micrococcaceae; genus Micrococcus; species Micrococcus sp. PSi08. The sequence continues at coordinate 49,122 of NZ_JBHNYP010000019.1, forward strand.
GTGGTGCCGGCGGGCTCGGCGGGGATGGTCTCTTTGGTGTGGGTGTCCGCGCCGGTGCCGCCCACGAAGAGGTTCACGCCGCCGCGGGCTGCCGTGGTGGTGGTGCCGTCGCGGGGGATCCACTGGATGCGGATCTGCACGTCCACGGGCTTGGCGGGGGCCGAGCTGGAGGGACGTGTCGTGGGGGTGGCCGAGCTGGCGGCCGCAGTGGGTGCCGTGGTGCTGCTCGCGGCTGCCGTGGGGGCCGCGCTCGCGCTCGTCGACGGGGCAGGAGCAGGTGTGGCGGTGCACCCCTGGAGGGCGAGGCCGGCCAGGGCCAGGGGGAGCAGGATCAGGGGGCGGGTGCGCATCAGGGGGGTCTCCTTCGGTGCGGGGCGGATCAGGCGTCCAGGATGGTGATGGTGGCCCCGGGCTCCAAGCGCTCGAGGTCGGCCGCGGTGAGGACCGCGAGGTTGTGCTCCAGGCTCGCCTCGCGGACGTCGCCGGTGTCGGGGAGGCGGCAAGCGCGGTGCAGGGACTGCTCCAGCGCGGTGATCGCGGACGGGTCGGCGTGGCGGACGTGGCGGATCAGGCCGCCGACGGTGCCCTCGAAGGACTCCTCGGAGCCGTGGGGGGTGATCAGGATGCGGGAGAGGGCGTTCAGGGGCATGGGGTCTCCTGGGGGCGTGGAGGTCGTGATGGTCATCCTGCCCGCCCTCCCGCCGGTGTGGCGGGAGGGCGGGGGAGGCTCAGCGGATCACCAGGACGGGGCCGGTGATGATCTCGCGGGCGTCGAAGCCGGCGTCGTGGATCATCTCGGTGGCCGTGGAGTTGAACGGGCGGGAGGAACTGTGGCGGGCGTCGGCCCAGAGCGACCAGTCGCCGTCCATGCCGTCGTAGTCGCCGGGGTTGTAGACCTCAGCGGTGGCGCCCAGCAGGCGGTCGATGTCAGCGGGGATGGTGTGGAGCTCGACGTCGGCGGTGGTGCCGTCGGGGTGGATCATCGTGGCCTTGGTCATCGGAGTCCCTTTCGTCAGGGGTGCGGGGGTCCGGATAACCCCTGCTGATGTGTATAACCATACACGCGTAAGAGGGATCGCGCAACAGGGGCGTGGGATTCGTGGGTGGCCCCGGCGCGGCCGGGGCGGGCGGGCCGCGGGGCCCGCCCGCCCGCGGGGCTCAGTCGTCGAGGCCGAGCCGCTCGCGCAGAGCCTTGGTGGGGGGCAGGTAGGTCTCCCCGTCGTCGGCCAGGTCGCCGGTGATCAGCACCGGGCCGACGATGACGTCGTCCGGGGCGAGGATGGTCAGCTCGTGGACGATCCGGTGACCCTTGGAGTTGACCGGCAGGCCGGCGATCTTGCCCTCCTCGTTGAGCCAGATGGTGTGGTCGCCATCGTCGGAGGACAGGGCCTCCACGTAGCCGCCGACGTGCTGCTGGAAGTCCTCCAGGCCGTTGACCTGCTCCTCGGTGACGTCGCCGGTGGGGGTGATCAGGATTGCATTGGCCATGATGGCTGTCCCTTCTATGGGGTGCGGGGATCCGGGTGATCCCTGCTGATGTGTCTAACCATACACATACGCGGTCGGATGTGCAACACCCTGCATCGCATCAGCCGCCGGCTGTGCCACGGATGCAGCCGGCCCCGCATCTCCGCGACACGTCCCCGGCGTGCCGCGAGCGCGGGGCCAGGGTGGGCCCCGCGCTCGCGGGCGGGCAGGGGTCAGCGGGCGGGGTTCAGGATGGACTCGGGCAGATGGAAGGGGGGCTGGTGGGTGCTGACGGCCTCGGCGGGGTCCTGGCGCATCATGCCGTGGGCCCAGCCGCTGAGGTCCCATCCGAGGTAGCCGGGGCGGCCGCCGGCGAGCAGGCGCAGGGGACCGAGGCGGCGGTGACGGTGGGCGGTGCGGGTCAGCTCGGCGAGGACTCCGGCGGGGACGTGGGTGTCCAGGCATCGGCAGGTGATCAGCACGTCCGGGTCGATCAGCGCGGGGTCCACCACGGGCGGGCGGACGGTGGCGGCGATGTTGGGTAGGCGCAGGGTCGAGTCGGCCAGGTGGAGGTAGACCAGATCGTCGTCGGCCTCCACGGCCACCGGGTGCAGGGTGCGCTCGGGCAGGGCGCGCAGGGTCTTGATGAGGTGGTGGGCCTGGTCGGCGCGCAGCATGGCCCCAGACTCGAGGGGGCCGGTGCTGACGTCGAGGGCGCGGGCGCCGGCGCGGGAGGTGTGGGTGCCATCGGAGCCGGTCAGCTCCAGGCACTGCTGGCGGGCGCGCAGGATCACCGCGGGCGTCGGGGTGCCGGGGGTGTGGGTGGCGGGCAGGCGGGTGGGCCAGGCGGCCAGGTCCAGGGCTCGGTACAGGTGGTCGGCGGTGGTGATGATGCCCATGGGGCTCCTCCTTGGAAGGGGTGCTGGGGGCCTCATGCCCCCTGCGACGTGTCCAACCATACACATGCAACGGCGCCTGCACAACATCATCCGCGAGCGCGGATCGGCGCGCCCCTGGTGGTGACGCGGAGCGGGCGGGGACGTGTCGCGGTCCCCGGCGGCCGGCGGCAGCTCCATGGAGCCGGCAGCTCGTCTCCGCGACACGTCCCCCCCGTCCCCGCCGGCGCGAGGCCGGCGGGGACGGGTGCCGGTCAGCCGCGCGGGCTCACGTGGGCGGCGTGCGTGCGGCCCAGCGCCCAGTCGCCCAGGTGCCAGGCCAGCAGATCGTCGCGCTCGCGGACGGCCCAGGCGTCGAGGCTGTCCTCGGGGCCCATGGCCGGCCCGCCCGTGAGCAGGTCCAGGCACAGGCCGGCGTGGAGCCCCCACAAGGGGCCGGGGACGGCGCCGTCCGGGGTGCTCGGGGGCACCGGGCCGGCCATGTCGCGCGGACGAACGGCGAGCGTGTCCACCGGGGAGAGCGTGTCGGCCTTGTTGCTGGCGGAAGCGAAGATCACCCAGAGGTCGCGCACCAGGTAGATGCCGACGGCGTCGGTGCGCAGCTCCACGGTCTCGTAGGTGTCGTCGAGTTCGGCCAGGCGGGCCAGCAGGGTCTGGGTGCCGTGGAGCGAGAGCACTGCGAGCAGGGCCTCGTCGCCGGTGTCCGTGCGCGGGGCCGGGTCGGCGTAGGCGCGGGAGAAGCTCTCCCCTGCCGCGGAGTAGATCCGCAGGGAGCCGTCAGGCTGGAGGACCAGGCCCACGCCGCCGGCGTCGGGGTCCGTGTCCGTGGCGGCCGCGCGGGCGGCCTGGGAACCGACGTAGAGCGCGCGGGCGAGGGTGGCGGGGCGGTAGAGCAGCTGGGACATCAGGGGGCCTCCTTGGCCTCGGGGTGCGGGGGGCCTCGTGCCCCCTGCGACGTGTCCAACCATACACATATAACGGCCGGCGCACAACACTATCCGCGAGCGCGGCGCGTGTGCGGTCAGTGGGAGCGGGTGGCGGCGTCGCGGGCGTCGTGGAGAGCCTGCGCGCGAGCCGTCTGCTGCCCCTGCTCGCGGGCCGCGCGGGCGGCCGCGGACTGCTGGGCCCGCTCGGTCTCTAGGGCCGCGCGCCGCTCCAGCAGAGCATGGGCGACGTCCTCGGCGGTGCCCTGCTGGCCGGCGTGCCACAGCACGCTCAGGGCCGGGACGCCGTCGACGTCGGGCAGGCTCGCCAGAGCGGAGTCGATCCGCTCGGGGGAGAACGGGTCCTCCCTCCCGACGCGGGCGGTGGGGGGCAGGGGGCCCGGGACGCGGTCAGGGCGGGGACGTGTCGCGGTCCACGGCAGCCGCCGGCAGCTCGATGCAGCCGGCAGCTCATCTCCGCGACACGTCCCCGCCCCGCCCTGGCCCGACCGCGAGCGCGGGGCGCACGGCCGGGCCGGGGGTGCGGTGGGGATCAGGGCAGGTAGAGGACGGCGGCGTCGTGTCGGGCGGCGAGTCCGGCGTGCTCGTCGGCCAGGTCGCGCGGGCGGGTGCGGTGGCGCGGGGGCGTGTAGAGCCGCCCGTGGGCCCAGTCGCCGATGCTCCAGTCCGTCAGGGTCGGCCGGCCGGGGACGGTGTAGAGGCGGGGGCTGGAGTTCAGGCGGGCGCGCGCGCCCAGCAGGGACGCGAGGGTGCCCGCGTGCGTGGGGACCGGAGAGGGGATCAGCTGGTCCGCCTGCGGCAGGGGGAACGGGCCCTCGGGGGCGCTGGCCCCGGCGGGGCTGGCGGTGCGATAGACGCGGGTGTGGGGGGAGCGGTAGAAGGGGCCGGTGCTGTCCGGGGCCTGCACCTCCATGAACAGGCATCCGGCGCGCGTGTCCAGGTGCACCGGGTAGGTGCCGGGCAGGCGGTTCGAGTGCAGCTCCTCGCTCAGGTTCAGGGCGTCCGGGAAGGACAGGGCCACCGGAGCCATGCCCTGCCCGTGGGTGACCGGCTCGCAGGGAGCGTAGGCGCGCGCCCACTCCCGGGGCCGAGAGACGGTGAGGCGGTAGCCGGCCTCGGTCAGCTCGAACCAGACGCGCCCGTTCACGCGGGCGTGGTCGCTGGCCCAGCCCAGCGGGGCCAGGGCCGCGTGGAGGGCCTGGCGCAGGGATCGGATCGTGGTGGTGGGGTTCTTGACGATGCTCACGGGAGCCTCCTTGGAAGGGGTGCCGGGGGCCTCATGCCCCCCGCGACGTGTCCAACCATACACATACACCGGCGCGCGCACAACACCATCCGCGAGCGCGGGCCGGCGCGCCCGTGGTGGTGTCGAGGGAAGGGCGGTGACGTGCCGCGATCCTCGGCTGCCGGCAGCAGCTCGATGCAGCCG
>NZ_JBHNYP010000020.1:0-53271 GCF_054960655.1 Micrococcus sp. PSi08
GACGGAGCGGGAGACCCGTCCGGCCGACCCGGCCCCGGGTCAGCCCTCCAGGGGGCCCTGCACCGCGTACAGGCGCTTGTTGGCGAACTCGTCCACGGCCATGGGGCCGAGCTCGCGGCCGAAGCCCGAGCGCTTCACGCCGCCGAAGGGCAGGTTCGCGCCGGCGGCGGAGGCGAGGTTCACGTTCGCCATCCCCACCTCGAGCTGGTCGGCCACGCGCTTGGCCTCGTCCAGGTCCGTGGAGAACACGGCGCCGCCGAGACCGTACTGGGAGTCGTTGGCCAGCGCCACGGCCTCCTCGGCCGAGGACACCTTGTAGACCACGGCGGCCATGCCGAACAGCTCCTGCGTGTAGGCGGGGTTCTCCTGGTCCACGTCCGTGATCACGGCCGGGGAGACGTAGAAGCCCTCGCCCTCCGGGCCGGAGACGCGCTCGCCGCCCACGTGGACGGTGGCGCCGGCCTCCTTGGCCGCGGCGATCTGCTCGGTGAGCCCGTCGGCCGCGGACTCGGAGGACAGCGGGCCGTAGACGTCGGCGTCGCGCGAGGTCGGGTCGCCGGGCTTCATCGCCGAGGAGCGCTGGACCAGCTCATCCACGAAGTCGTCGTAGATGTCCTCCATGACGATCATGCGCTTGTTCGAGTTGCAGGCCTGGCCCCAGTTGCCCATCCGGGTGGCCAGTGCGTCGCGGGCGGCGGCGCGGGCGTCCGGCGCGGAGAGCACGATGTACGGATCGGAGCCGCCGAGCTCGAGCACAACCTTCTTGAGGTGCCGACCGGCCTGCTCGGCGACGGTGGCGCCGGCCCGCTCCGAACCGGTGAGGGACACGCCCTGCACGCGCGGATCGGCGATGATCGTGGAGATCTGGTCGTGGGTGGCGAACACGTTCTGGTACACGCCCTCCGGGAGCCCGGCTTCGGTGAAGAGCTCTTCCAGCAGCTGCGCCACCTGCGGGTTGATCTCGGCGTGCTTGAGCAGGATGGTGTTGCCCAGCACGAGGTTCGGCGCCACGAAACGGGCCACCTGGTACACCGGGAAGTTCCACGGCATGATCCCCAGCAGCGGGCCGAGCGGCAGCCGCTGGATGAACGCCTCCTGCCCGGAGAACTGCTTGATCCGCTGGTCCGCGAGCAGCTCCTCGGCCTCGTCCGCGTAGTACCCGAAGATCTGGGCGCCGTAGCGCACCTCGCCGACTGCCGCGCCGAGGGACTTGCCCATCTCCGTGGTGATCAGCGCGGCGATGTCCTTGGAGCGCTCGGCCAGCAGCTCGGAGATCCGCTTCACGACGGCGGCGCGCTCGGCCACCGACTTCCGGGACCACTGCTCGTACGCGGCCTGCGAGGCGTCGAGGGCGTCGGCGATCTGCTGGTCCGTGGCGTTGTCGAAGGACTTCAGCAGCTCCCCGGTGGCCGGGTTGATCGTGCGGTAGCCCTGAGAGGCGGAGGTGGTGGTCATCAGTCGTCACCCTTTCGTGTGGACGTCCTGCGTTGAGCTCCCCATCCTGCCGGAGGCCCCCGCTCACTCCCAGATCCCGGACGCCCCTCTTCGCCACGAGCCGAGAAGGTGGGTGTCCACGACCCCGGCGGCCTCCATCAGGGCGAAGCACGTGGTCGGCCCCACGAATCGGCAGCCGTGCGCCTTCAGCGCCCTCGCGAGCGCGCGCGACTCCTCCGAGGCCGAGGGGACCTGCGCCACCGTCTCCGGCCGTGGGGTCGCGGCAGGCTGGTGCGCCCAGACCAGCCCCGCCAGACCGCGGGCCGGCCGGTCGCCGTCGCCGTGCCAGGCGGGGCCCGCGCCGGGGGAGCCCGGGTGCAGCGGGGTGAACCGCTCGCCGCGCATCCCGACGACGGCCTGCGCGTTCGCGATCGCCGCCTCGATCTTGCGCCGGTTCCGGATGATGCCGGGGTCCGCCAGCAGCGCCTCGACCTCCGCGTCCCCGAACGCCGCGACGGCGTCCGCGTCGAAGCCCGCGAACACCTCCCGGAACCGGGGCCGCTTGGCCAGGACGGTCCGCCAGCTCAGGCCCGACTGGAACGCCTCGAGGACGAGGCGCTCGAACAGGCCCCGCTCGTCCGTGACGGGCAGGCCCCACTCCGTGTCGTAGTACTCCCGCAGCAGCGGATCCCGTGCCGCCCACGGCGGGCGGGCCCGCCCGTCCTCACCCACGACGACGCCACTCGGCGGCGCCTGTCGCCCGTCGGCCGGTGGATCCTCGGCGAGGGTGGAGACGGGGGCGGGGAGGCCGTCGTCGGCGTGGTGCGCGCTCATGCATCCGAGCCTAGGAGCGGCCCCGGACATCCGGAACCGGAACGCGACGCCCGGGGACGCCACGCCGTCTGCGGACACCTGTGCAGGAGGCACGGCCGGACCTCGTCACTCGAGCCGCCCGGCCCGCAGCCGCCACGTGTGGTCGCACCGGGCCGCCACGGCGGGGTCGTGCGTGACGACCACGATCGCCCGCTCCGGCTGGGACATGGAGCGGAAGAGCCCCATCACCTCGTCGGTGCGCTCCTCGTCCAGGGCGCCCGTCGGCTCGTCGGCGAGCAGCAGGGAGGGCCCCATGATCACGGCCCGGGCGATGGCCACGCGCTGGCGCTCGCCGCCGGAGAGCCGGCCGACGGGGTGGTGGAGACGGTCTCCGAGCCCGAGGCGCGTCAGAAGCTCGGCGGCCATGGTGCGGCGCTCCCGCTTCGAGGTGCGCGGCCGCGCGTAGAGCAGCGGCAGGGCCGCGTTGTCCACGGCGGTCGCCCGATCGATGAGCAGATGGTCCTGGAGCACGATGCCGCACGTCCGGTTCCGGTAGGCGTCGCCGTCGGACGACCACGGTGCCGGCAGGCTCCGCCCGGCCACACGGATGCTCCCGGCGTCCGGTGTGTCAAGGCAGGCGAGGAGCCGCAGCAGGGTCGACTTGCCGGACCCGGAGGGTCCCATGATCGCGTGGACGCCGCCCCCGGGGACCTGGAGCGAGACGCCGCGGAGCACGGGGACATCCCCGGCGGGGCCGCGGTAGGAGCGGTGTACGTCGTGCACGGTGAGCAGGGACATCACACGGTCCTTTCGACGAGTGCCGCCGTGCGGACGGCCCGGTGCAGCTGGCGGAGGGGATGACGGGTGCACGCAGCGGCGATCGCCAAGACGACCGCCAGCCCGACCACGACGACGGCAGGCGCCGGACGCAGTCCGCCCGCTTCCGAGGCGATGCCGAGGCCGAGCAACGATCCGAGCACGGCCGGAATGCCCCATACCGCGGCCACGGATGTGGCGATCCGGAGCCGGATCAGTCGTCTGGGCGCCCCGACCGTCAGGTGCGCCAGCCACGTGGGCGTGAGTCGACGGGTCATGGTCGTCAGGAGGCTCACCACCGTCACGACGGCGCTGGCAAGCCCGGCGGTGTAGGCGGTGACCATGAGCGCGGCACCGCGGGCTTCTCGGGCGATCGGAGACCTGGCCGAGGCGATCGGGGCCAACTCGGCGACCACGCCCGTCTCGTCCTCGAGGACGTCGAGTGCCGCTCTCACCTCGGAGGCCGCGTCCTGGCGTGCCACGACGGAACCGTAGACCGCCGCGAGCTGGGCCGGTTCGATCAGGCCGGCCATGGTCGTCGTGCTGGTGACGATGACGGGCGACTCACCCAGGGGCCAGAGGGATCCGTCGGCCCGCGGCGCGGCCGCGTCCCCGGGGAGTGGGCCGGCATAGCTGTGGGGTGTGGACCCCACGTACACGGTGCCGCCCGGTGCCCCGGAGGTGATCGCGGCGGGAGCGAAGTACACACCCTCGGCGGGACTGACGGCAGCGGCAGCGCCGAACTCCCGGGCCAGACCAGGCGTGGCGATGATCGCCCCCTGCAGCCGGGGGTCCTCGATTCCGATGGCGTCCGTCACGAGAAAGGCACGGGGGTCGACTCCGTCGACATGGGCGGCGAACGCCCGGGAGACGGTGTCGACGGCGCGGGGGCGGAGGTCGGTCGTGACGGCGGGGTCCAGAATCCTGGCTGTCACCAGGCCCGACGACTCGGCGTCCTCGAGCACCTCGAGCGCCGTGGTCACCCCGCCGGCGACGCCCAGGGCCAGTCCGAACACGACCGACGCCACGGTCGTGTGCAGCAGGGACAGGAACAGCAGTCCGGGCGTGTCGAACAGGTCGCGGAGGCCGTCCGCAACGGCCCGCATGGCTGCCATCATGCGTGTGCCCTTCGGACCCAGAGGGTGGACAGGGTCGTGCTGAGGATGAGGATGGCGTCCACGACGAGCACGGCGGACCAGAGGAGAGCGGTGTCCCCCGTGAGCCCGATCTCCGCGTCCCACCGGGGCCATGCCACGAGCCAGACTCCGCCGGCACTCGCGGCGGCGGTCGCCCAGGCGAGCATGGCGGGCCGGACACCGAGCCGGGCCGCTCGCAGCGGGGAGGCACCGACGAGGCGGTGCGAGGTGACGGCAGGGAGCAGTCGACTGCGCAGGGTCGTGCGCCAGACGACCTGTGCGCCCAGCAGGGCGAAGCCGGCGATCACGGCGAGCAGGGGCACGTGGACACTGCGTCGCATCGCTGCCTCCCACGGCGGCGGGAGCGGGACGACGTCGACGACGACACCGGCCCGCCGCAGCGATTGGACGAGCTCGTCGACCTGGGCCGGTGAGCCGCCGATCACGCCGGCAAGGGACGAACTGTCGGTGGAGAGGAACGGGACCAGGAGGTCTGCTTCGGTGGCGCAATCCGGCGCGGAGGAGAGGTCTCGGACGACGACCCGATCGACGTCCGGCCAGCTCAGTTCGCCCGCAGCGGCACGTGCGGCAAAGGGGGAGGTGCTGGGGACGACCGCGGTCGGGGCGACGCCATCCGGGAGCACGTCCAGAGCAGGTCGGCCGGCGAGGGCAGTCACGTGGGGGCTCGTGGACGTGGCCGCAGAGCCGGAGTCCGGTCCCGTCAGCGACGTCCGGATCATGGGCCAGGCCTCGCCAGCGGGGAATGCCGAGATCTCGTACACCGTGCCGTCCATGCGCCAGCGTTCCTCCTTCTCCACCCCGACGTAGGACGCGAGGAGCGCTGCTGTTCCGAGCGTGATCAGGAGAAGGAGGAATCTCGAGACGAGCATCCGGGTCATCACGGCTGGCCCGAGGAGAGCTGAGCGGCTGGATGATGCCTCACCTGGGAAGCGCCCCTGGGGTGCGGACCGGCGGGGTCATGTCGACTTTCACGTCATATTCCATCCACTCAATTCCTGTGGGCGAATGGGACACGCATCACAGGGGCCTGACGGAATAGTGAGCCCAGTGTGTGTGTGAGTCAAGAGGCATCACCACTCGATCGACCACCGAGCGCACTGCCCCGTCCGTGGGGCCGCGCCTTCGCCGTCCCGGAGGGCCTTGTCCTGGCGATCGCGTCATGACCTGGTGGCGGCCCTCAGGTCATGACGCGATCGTCAGGTGGCGCAGGGGCGGGCCATCCCGCCCCACCTCACCCCGCGTCCGGCCTCAGGCGTCCGAGGCGGTGCGGATCGTCGGCTCGGGCAGGTACACGGACCCGCCGGCGGCCCGGAACTCCGCGGACTTCGCGGCCATGCCGGCCTCGGCGATCCGCGCCTGCTCGGACGCGCCGCCGAACTCGCTGCGGATGTCCTGGCTGATGCGCATGGAGCAGAACTTCGGCCCGCACATCGAGCAGAAGTGGGCGGTCTTGGCGGGCTCGGCCGGCAGCGTCTCGTCGTGGTACTCCTCGGCGAGCTGCGGATCCAGGCCGAGGCCGAACTGGTCGCGCCAGCGGAACTCGAAGCGCGCCTTGGACAGCGCGTCATCGCGGTCGCGGGCGCCGGGGTGGCCCTTGGCGACGTCGGCGGCGTGCGCGGCGATCTTGTAGGTGATCACGCCCGTCTTCACGTCGTCCCGGTCCGGCAGGCCCAGGTGCTCCTTGGGCGTGACATAGCAGAGCATCGCGGTGCCGTAGCGGGCGATCTCGGTGGCGCCGATGGCCGAGGTGATGTGGTCGTACGCCGGGGCGATGTCCGTGACGAGGGGGCCGAGCGTGTAGAACGGGGCGCCCTTGCACAGCTCCTGCTGGCGCTCCACGTTCTCCCGCACCAGGTGCAGCGGGATGTGGCCGGGGCCCTCCACCATGACCTGGACGTCGTACGCCCACGCCCGCTCCGTCAGCTCGGCGAGCGTGTCGAGCTCGGCGAACTGGGCGGCGTCGTTGGCGTCCGCCACGGAGCCCGGCCGCAGGCCGTCGCCCAGGGAGAACGCGACGTCGTAGCGCGCGAAGATCTCGCAGAGCTCGTCGTAGTTCTCGTAGAGGAAGTTCTCCTTGTGGTGGCCCAGGCACCAGCCGGCCATGATCGAGCCGCCGCGGGAGACGATGCCGGTCACGCGGTCCGCGGACAGCGGCACGTGGCGCAGCAGCACGCCGGCGTGCACGGTCATGTAGTCCACGCCCTGCTCGCACTGCTCGATCACGGTGTCGCGGAAGATCTCCCAGGTCAGGGCCTGGTGGTCGCCGCCGACCTTCTCGAGGGCCTGGTAGATCGGCACGGTGCCGATCGGCACGGGGGAGTTGCGCAGGATCCACTCGCGGGTGGTGTGGATGTCGTCGCCCGTGGACAGGTCCATCACGGTGTCCGCGCCCCAGCGGGTGGCCCACTGCAGCTTCGAGACCTCCTCGGCGATCGACGACGTCACCGCCGAGTTGCCGATGTTCGCGTTGACCTTCACGGCGAACGCCTTGCCGATGATCATCGGCTCCGACTCGGGGTGGTTCACGTTCGCCGGGATGATGGCGCGGCCGGCCGCGACCTCGGAGCGCACCAGCTCCACGTCCACGCCCTCGCGCAGGGCGACGTAGCGCATCTCCGGGGTGATCTCGCCGCGCCGGGCGTAGTGCATCTGGGTGACGCGCGCGCCCTCCTTGGCGCGCAGCGGGGGGCGGCGCTCGCCGGCCCACTCCTGTGAGGCGGCGCCGCGGCGCACGGCCGAGCGGCCGTCGTCGAGCAGGTCGCGCTCGCGGCCCTCGTACTCCTCGACGTCGCCGCGGGCGCGGATCCACTCGGCGCGCTGGGCCGGCAGGCCGCGCTCGGGCACGGAGCCCGGGCCCATGGTGCGGTAGACGGTCAGGGGCGCGTTGGGCGTGCCGTCGGGGGAGTCGTCCTGGTGGACCTCGGTGACGGGCACGCGGATGCCGTGCTCGGCGTCCTCGAGCCATCCCAGACGGTGCGTGGGGTAGTTCTCCTCGGCGACGACCTCGGCCGTCGACTCGGCTGCGGGCAGGGGGGTGCGCTCGGAAACGGACATGGCCGCTGCTCCTTCTTCCTTCGCCGGAATGACCCGGACAGGTTCAGACGGTCTCCGGGCGGCGTCAGCCCGGTCTCAGCCCCGTGCCGTGGGGCTCCCGTGGGATGCGAGCGACCCTAGCACGTCCCCCGCGGCGCCTCACCGTCCGCCGTCCGGCCATGCGGCCGGGCGCTCAGGCGCGCGCCGCGCGGGCCGCCCGGCGGCGTACCGTGGAGCGCTCGACGATCCACGTCACGACCAGCATCACGATGATGACGAGGCCGGCGTAGCCGAGGACGGGGTAGACGGTGCCCACGAGGTCGGAGAAGCCGACGCTCGAGAGCAGGGTGGCGGCCAGGGCCGTGACGACGGCGATGACCCAGCCCGGCACGCGGCGCATCGAGGACAGCAGGGCGATGCGCTCCACCCCGCCGTACAGGCACGAGACCGCCGTCGTGAACTGCGCCAGCAGCAGGACGACCGTGTACAGCAGGGCGGCCCAGCCGCCGATCATCGCGGCCAGCTCGACCATGGGCAGCTCGGCGCGGCCGATGAGCTGGGCGTGGGCGGTCATCGCGGCCATCACCGCGCCGGCCATCACCACGAGGCCCAGGGCCCCGAGCCCGGCCCCGGCGACGAGGGAGCGGCCCGACGAGGAGCTCTCCTCGCCGATCGGGGCGAGCACCGCGTAGGCCAGCTGGATGTTGAAGGCCACGTACAGCACGCCCGAGAGCCACCACTGGTTAATCAGCGGGGACGAGGTCACGAGCGCGGCGACGTCGTCCACCGCGGCCCCCGGGTTCGCCAACCCCCACACCGCGACGCCGACGGCGACCACGATGATCAGGGGGACCACCACGGCCTGGACGCGCACGAGGCCCGTGATGCCGGCCAGCACCGAGACCACGCAGACGGTGGCCATCACCAGCGAGCCCACGAGCGAGGGCAGCCCGAACGCGGTGTGCACCGCCGCCCCGGCCCCGGCCAGCATGATCACCAGCGTCCCCAGCAGGGACGTGGTGATGGACAGGTCCGCGAACCAGGTGGGCACGCGCGACGTCGTGGGGTTCACGATCCGGTGGATGTCCGTGGTCCGCAGCTTCTGCGCCAGCCGCAGCACGATCACCGCGAGCAGGAAGAACAGCGCGCCGGCGATCACGAGCGCCCCCGTGCCGCCCCAGAGGCCGAAGCTCACGAAGTACTGCAGGATCTCGTTGCCCGAGGCGTACCCGGCGCCGATGGTGGTGCCGATGAACGTGGCGGCGATCCCGAGCGGGGAGGTCGGCCGCAGCGGCGCCGACTCCTCGGCTCGGCCGGGGTGCGCGGGAGAGCTCTCTGTGACGTGGGACATGCGACTACATTCTCATGGGCGGGATCGGCCCGGCCCGGGCGGCCGATCCGCCCCGACCCGAAGGAGCCCCCGCATGACCTCCGCCGTCCCCCGTGTGCTCAGCATCGCCGGCTCCGACTCCGGCGGCGGCGCCGGTGTCCAGGCCGACCTGAAGACCATCGCCGCGTGGGGCGGCTACGGGATGACCGCGATCACCGCGATCACCGCCCAGAACACGCAGGGCGTGCAGGCCGTCCACCCGCTGCCGGTGGACGTGGTGCGCGCCCAGCTCGACTCGGTCGCCGCCGACATCGCCGTGGACGCCGTGAAGATCGGCATGCTCGGCACGGTGGAGCTCATGCGGGCCGTCGCCGGCTGGCTCGAGGAGACCCGGCCCGCCGTCGTCGTGCTGGACCCGGTCATGGTGGCCTCGAGCGGGGACGCCCTCACCGCGGTCGGCGACGACGACGGGCGCGCCGCGTGGGCCCGGCTGCTGCGGGTGGCGCACCTGGTGACACCCAACCTGCCCGAGCTGGCCCGGCTGACCGGGCGGGACGCGACGGACTGGGACGCCGCCCTCGACGCGGCGCGGGGCCTGGCCGCCGAGCACGGGGTGACGGTGCTGCTCAAGGGCGGGCACCTGGACGAGACCGAGGCGCCCGAGGCCGCAGCGGCGGAGGTGCCGGACGCCGTCGTGCGCGTGGGCGGGGCCGTGCACGAGGTGCGCGGCCCGCGCGTGACGACCCGCGCCTCGCACGGCACCGGCTGCACCCTCTCCTCGGCCCTGGCCACGCTGGCCGGGGCGGGCCTGAGCTGGGACGACGCACTCGAGCGGGCCAAGCCGTGGCTGGCCGACGCGATGCGGGCGGGGGAGGCGCTCGCGGTCGGGGACGCCTCGCGGCCGACGTGGCACGGGCCCGTCGACCACGGTCATGCGCAGCGGGGCTGAGGGCGGGACCTCCGGGCTTCGACACGTTCGAGGCGGGAAATCCGGCGAATACGCACCTCGGGACGTCCTATGAGGTCGATTTCCCGCCTCGAATGCCGGTGACCCGGACCTCCCGCTCCGCTCGAGCGTCCGGGTCCGCAGAACGCAGAAGAGCCGGACCACCGTGTCGCCACGGGGGTCCGGCTCTGTTCGCTCGTGCCCCCGGCAGGATTCGAACCTGCGGCCTTCTGCTCCGGAGGCAGACGCTCTATCCCCTGAGCTACGGAGGCGGGGGTCGCGACGCGTCGAGCGCGTTGCGGACTCGTCGACTCTACACCATCAGGACGGCCCGTCCGTGACCTCCCCGCGGGGCGCGTCAGCCGGGCAGGCCCGCGCGCAGGGTCCGGGCCGCGGCCTCGGGGTCCTCGGCCTGCGTCACGGCGCGGACCACCACGATCCGTTCCGCCCCGGCCGCGCGGACCTCGGGCAGCCGGTCCGCGTCGACGCCGCCGATGGCGAACCACGGCCGCGCCCCCGCCGGGTCCTCCGCGTCCAGGCGTGCGGCGAGGGTCGGCAGTTCCAGTCCGACGGCGGCCCGGCCCGGCTTCGTGGGCGTCGCCCACACCGGCCCCGTGCAGAAGTAGTCCAGGCCGTCCTCCGCGCGGGCGCCGCGCACCTGCGCCTCGGTGTGGCACGAGCGGCCGAGCACCACGTCCGGGCCCAGCAGGGCGCGGCACTGCGCGGTGGTCAGGTCGGTCTGGCCCGTGTGGAACACGTCCACCCCGGCCAGGGCGGCGACGTCGGCGCGGTCGTTGGCGGCCGAGAGCGCCCCGTGCTCCCGGGCCAGCGGGACGAGCGTGGCGAACGCGGCCAGCTCGACCGCCACGTCCACGGCCTTGTCCCGCACCTGGATCACGTCTACTCCGCCGCGGAACGCCGCCGCGCAGAAGTCGGCGAACGCGGCCGTGTCGAGCGTGCCGTCCGGGCGCAGGAACCGCTGCAGGTCGGTGCAGACGTACAGCCGGGAGGCGGCGAGGCGGGCGCGGCGGCGCGCGCCGGGGCCGGTGCCGCCGTCGTCGCGGCCGGCCGCGGTCATCAGGAGCGGATCGGGGGAGTGCATGCGCCCACTGTGGCAGACTGGCCGCTGTTCCATGGGAGCCCGGGCCGCACACGCCGGGCTGAGAGGGCCGCAGGGGCGCACCGCGCCGGCGCGGCCGACCATCACCACTCGATGCGGGTCATGCCGCCGTGAGGAGGACCGGTCCGTGCACGTGGCCGTCGTCGGGGCCGGGATCATCGGCCTCACCGCCGCCGTGCGTCTGCGTGCCGCAGGCCACGCCGTCACCCTGATCGCCCCCGAGCTGGACGCCGCCGGGCGCCCGCACGCCGTGGCCGGGGCCACCCACGCCGCGGCGGGGATGCTCGCGCCGCTCGCCGAGACCCAGTTCAGCCAGGACGACCTCGCCCCGCTGCTGCAGGCCGGCTGGGAGGCCTACCCGGCCCTCGTGGACCTGCTCGCCGCCTTCACCGATGTGGAGACGGGCTTCCTCGCACAGGGCGCCTGGATCGTGGCCGCGGACCCCTCGGACGCCCGCGCCTGGGACCACGTGCTCGAGCACGCCTCGATCCTCGGTCGCCGGGTCGAGCCCGTCTCCGTCCGCGCGCTGCGCCGCGCCGAGCCCGCCCTGGCCCCGGGCCTGGCCGCCGGCTTCGACGCCCCGGACGACCATCAGGTGGACCCGCGACGGCTCGCCGCCGCCTGCGTCGCCGCCCTGCGCGCCGAGACCGGACCCGACGGCGGCCCGCTCCCGGTCGGCGCCGGACCCGCCGCCCGGTTCGTGGCCGGACGCGTCACCGCCGCCGGCCCGGAGGGCGAGGGGGTGCGCCTCACGCTGGCCGACGGGGGCGTCCTCACCGCCGACGGCGCGGTCCTCGCCGCGGGCCTGGGCCACCGCGGGATCGGCGGCGCGGCCACCGCCGTCGAGGTCCCGCTGCGCCCCGTCCACGGCGACGTGCTGCGTCTGCGGGTGCGCCCCGAGCAGCTGCTGCCGGGGGAGTCGCACCTGATCACCCGCACCGTCCGCGGCCTCGTCCACGGGCGCCAGGTCTACCTCGTGCCCCGCGCGGACGGCACCCTCGTGGTCGGCGCCTCGGCCCGCGAGGACGGCCTGGCCGGCACCTCCGCCGGGGCCGTGCTGGACCTGCTCGCCGACGCCGCCGCGATCCTGCCCGCCGTCCGCGAGTGCGAGCTGGTCGAGATCACCACCGCCGCCCGCCCCGGCACCCCCGACGACGCCCCGCGCGTGCTTACCGTGCCCGAGGCCCCGGGCGCCGTCGTCGCCACCGGCTTCCACCGTCACGGGATCCTGCTCGCCCCCTGGGCGGCCGGGCGGATCCTCGAGCTGCTGCACGCCCGCCTGAAGGAGATCGCATGAGCACCCTCACCCTGACCCTCAACGGAGAGCCCGCCGAGCTGGCCGTGGCCACCGTCCGCGACGTCGTCGCGCACGTCACCGGGCGCGCGATCGGCGAGGACGGCGCCGCCGCGGATGGGCGGCGGCTCGGCGTGGCCGTGGCGGTCGGCGGCGAGGTCGTGCCCCGGTCGGCCTGGGCCACCCGGGCGCTGGCCGCCGGGGACGAGGTCGACGTCGTCACCGCGGTGCAGGGGGGCTGAGCGATGGCCGAGCACCGCACCCCGCCCGCCGCCCCCGCGATCCCGCCGCTGCGGATCGGCGGCTACGACCTGGCCTCCCGGCTCATCATGGGCACGGGCGGCATCACCGACCTCACCGCCCTGGAGGGCGCCCTCGTCGCCTCCGGCACCACGCTCACCACCGTGGCGCTGCGCCGCTGGTCCGCGGACACCCGTGACGGCCTGGTCGCGCTGCTGGACCGCCTCGGTATCGACGTGCTGCCCAACACCGCCGGGTGCTACACCGCCCGGGACGCCGTGCTCACCGCCCGGCTCGGCCGGGAGGCGCTCGAGACCGACCTCGTGAAGGTCGAGGTCATCGCCGACGAGCGCACCCTGCTGCCCGACGTCGTCGAGACCCTCGAGGCCACCGAGCGGCTCGCCGCCGACGGCTTCACCGTCCTGGCCTACACGTCGGACGACCCCGCCATGGCGCTGCGCCTCGAACAGGCCGGCGCCGCCGCCGTCATGCCGCTGGGCTCGCCGATCGGCTCGGGGCTGGGCATCCTCAACCGCGCACACCTGGAGCTGATCGTCTCCCGCGCCTCCGTGCCGATCGTGCTCGACGCCGGCGTGGGCACCGCCTCGGACGTCGCCCTGGCGATGGAGGCCGGCTGCGACGCCGTGCTCGCCGCCTCGGCGATCACGCGCGCCGCCGAGCCCGCCCGCATGGCCCACGCGTGCCGGCTCGCGCTCGAGGCGGGCTTCCACGCCCGCCGTGCCGGGCGCATCCCGCGCCGCGAGCACGCCCTGGCCTCCTCGCCGATGGCCGGGCGGGTCACGGCCGAGGAGGACGAGCGGTGACCGCCGCCCTGGACCCCGCCGCCCGCGAGCCCCGCGACCTCACCGCGCTGTCCGACACCCAGCTCGAGCGCTTCGCCCGCCACCTGAGCCTGGACGGCTTCGGCCCCGAGGCCCAGCTGGCGCTGCTGCGCTCCCGCGTCCTCGTGGTCGGCGCCGGCGGCCTCGGGGCGCCCGTGCTGACCTACCTCGCCGCCGCGGGCGTGGGGGAGGTCCACGTGATCGACGACGACATGGTGGACCGCTCCAACCTGCACCGCCAGGTGATCCACGCCGAGGCGGACCTCGGCCGTCCCAAGACCGCCTCCGCCGCCGCGACGATGCGCGGCCTGCACCCCGAGGTGCGCGTGGTCGAGCACCGCGAACGCCTGACCGCGGCCAACGCGCTCGAACGGGTCGGCGCCGTGGACCTCGTGCTCGACGGCACGGACAACTACGCGACCCGCTACCTCGTGGCCGACGCGTGCGAGATCGCCGGCGTGCCCGTGGTGTGGGGCGCGATCCTGCGGTTCGCGGGGCAGGTGAGCGTGTTCGCCCCGGGCGGGCCGCTGTACCGGGACGTGTTCCCGGAGCGTCCCGAACCCGGCGAGGTGCCCTCGTGCGCGCAGGC
The DNA here is from genome assembly GCF_054960655.1 of Micrococcus sp. PSi08. Lineage (NCBI taxonomy): Bacteria > Bacillati > Actinomycetota > Actinomycetes > Micrococcales > Micrococcaceae > Micrococcus > Micrococcus sp. PSi08. The sequence goes on from NZ_JBHNYP010000020.1 coordinate 13,615, forward strand.
CGGGGTGCTCGGGGTGCTGCCCGGGATCATCGGCTCCCTCATGGCGGCCGAGGCGATCAAGCTGCTCTCCGGGGTGGGCGAGCCCCTGGTCGGGCGGCTGCTCTCCGTGGACGCCCTGACGATGCGCTTCCGTGAGCTGCGGCTCGTGGCCGACCCCGAGCGGACCCCCGTGACGGACCTGTCCGCCCACGCGGCCCAGGCCCCCCGCCCGGACGACGCCGGCGCCCCCGGCTCGGCGGAGGCGTGCGGCGCCGCGGGCGAGGAGATCGCCCCCGCCGCGCTGGCCGCCCTGCTCGCCGACCCCGCCCGGGCCGCGTCCCTGACTCTGCTCGACGTCCGCGAGGACTGGGAGCGCCGCCTGCGCCGGGTCGAGGCCCCCGCGGCGGTGGCCGATCGGCACGTCCCGCTCGAGGCCGTCCTCGCGGAGCCGGCGGCCCACGCGCCCGGGCAGGACCGCGTCCTGGTGGTCTACTGCGCCGCCGGAGCCCGCTCGGCCCGGGCGCGGGACGCCGTCGTCGGGGCCGACCCGGGCGCCGGCGGGCGCGTCCTGTCCCTCGCCGGCGGCCTCGCCGCCTGGCCCGCCTGACCCCCCACCCCGACGAACCCTGCGAGATGGCCCCCACCGCGGGCCGGAGGGGGCCATCTCGCAGGGTTCGTTCGCACGCGCACGGGCGCGGCGGCCCTTCCGTAGACTTGCGCGGGTGAAGCCCGAAGACCTCTCCGCCCTGCTGTCCGCTGTCCTCACCGACGCCGTCGATGCCGGTGACCTCCCCGCCGCGCTGCGGGAGGAGATCACCCCCGCGCGCGTGAAGGTGGAGCGACCCCGCAGCCGCGAGCACGGCGACTGGGCCACCAACGTCGCCCTCCAGCTGGGCAAGAAGGCCGGGATGACCCCGCGCGACCTCGCCGGGCTCGTGGCCGAGCGCCTGACCGGGAAGCCGGGCATCGCCGCCGTCGACGTCGCCGGCCCCGGCTTCCTCAACGTCACCCTGGACGCGGCCTCGGCCGGCGCCCTGGCCCGCGAGATCGTCGAGGCCGGCCCGGAGTACGGCCGCAACGACGCCCTGGCCGGGCACACCGTGAACATGGAGTTCGTCTCCGCCAACCCCACCGGCCCGCTGCACATCGGCCACACCCGCTGGGCCGCGCTGGGCGACGCGATCGCACGCCTCCTGCGCGCCTCCGGCGCGGACGTCACCGCCGAGTACTACGTCAACGACGCCGGCAACCAGATGAACGTGTTCGCCGACTCGGTCCTCGCCCGCCTGCACGGCCGTGACGTCCCCGCGGGCGGCTACCCGGGCGCGTACGTGCAGGAGCTGGCCGACGCCGTCGCCCTCGAGCACCCGGACGTGCGCGAGCTGACGGACGAGGCCGCCCGCCCGGTGGTCCGCGAGGCCGCGTACCGGCTCCAGATGCAGGACATCAAGGACACGCTCGCCGCCTTCGACGTGCACTTCGACGTGTTCACCTCGGAGCAGACGCTCCACGACTCCGGCGCGATCGAACAGGCCGTGCAGCGGCTGCGCGAACAGGGCCACATCGAGGACCGCGAGGGCGCCGTGTGGCTCAAGACCACCGACTTCGGCGACGACAAGGACCGCGTGCTCATCCGCGCCAACGGGGAGCCCACCTACTTCGCCGCCGACGCCGCCTACTACCTCCACAAGCGCGACCGCGGCTTCGAGGAGAAGGTGTACCTGCTCGGCGCCGACCACCACGGCTACGTGAACCGCCTCAAGGCGATCGCCGCCGCCGCCGGCGACGACCCGGCGACGAACATCGAGATCCTCATCGGCCAGCTCATCTCGGTCAACGGCGCGAAGCTCTCCAAGCGCGCCGGCAACATCATCGAGCTCAAGGACCTCGTGGAGTGGCTCGGCCGCGACGCCCTGCGCTACGACCTGGCCCGCTACCCCGCGGACTCGCCCCTGACGATCGACCCCGAGCTGCTGCGCTCCGCCACGAACGACAACCCCGTCTACTACGTGCAGTACGCCCACGCCCGCGCCTCGGGCGCGGCGCGCACCGCGCAGGCCCACGGCGTGGACCGCTCCGAGTTCGACGCCGCCCTGCTCACCCACGCCACCGAGTCGGAGCTGCTGGCCCAGCTGGCGGAGTTCCCGGCCGTCGTCGGCGCGGCGGCGCGCCTGCGCGAGCCCCACCGCGTGGCCCGCCACCTCGAGGTGATCGCCGGGGCCTACCACTCGTGGTACGCCGCCTGCCGCATCGTGCCCATGCCCACCGACGACGGGACGCCGCGTCCCGTGGAGACCCTCAACCGCACCCGCCTGTGGCTCAACGACGCCACCGCCCAGGTGCTGGCCAACGGTCTCGGCCTGCTCGGCGTGACCGCCCCGGAGAAGATGTGAGCGCCCGGATGACGACGCCGCAGCCCGCCCCCGCCTCCCCGCTCGCCCCCGCCTGGCTCCCCGCGCCGGGGGACCCGGACGCGCTCGTGCCCGGCCTGTGGGCCGCCGGCGTGGACCGCGCCGCCGACGGCGAGCTCACCGTCCAGGGCCTGCGCGCGAGCGCGCTCGCCGCGGAGTTCGGCACGCCGCTGCTCGTGGTGGACGAGGACGACTTCCGCGCCCGCGCCCGCGCGTTCCGCGAGGGCTTCGACACCGCGTTCGCCGACCTGTGCGGGGGAGCGGACGTCTACTACGCCGGCAAGTCCATGCTCACCCTCTCCACCGCCCGCTGGGCGGCCGAGGAGGGCCTGCGCGTGGACACCGCATCCGGCGGCGAGCTGGCGATCGCGCTGGCCGCCGGCGTCGACCCGGCCCACATCGGCCTGCACGGCAACAACAAGTCGGACGCCGAGCTGCGCACCGCCCTCGAGGCGGGCGTGGGCCGGATCATCGTGGACTCGCTCGACGAGCTCACCCACCTGGCCGCGCTCGCGGCCGAGGCCGGCCGCCGCGCCCCCGTGATGCTCCGGCTGACCCCGGGCGTGCACGCGCACACCCACGACTTCATCGCCACCGCGCACGAGGACCAGAAGTTCGGGCTCTCCCTGGCCCCGGCGTCCACCGACCGGGACGGCAACGTGGCCGGCCGCTCGCCGGCCGCCGTCGCCGTGGCCGCGGCCCTGGCGGCCGAGTCGATCGACCTGCTGGGCGTGCACTGCCACATCGGGTCCCAGATCTTCGAGGCCGAGGGCTTCGGGCTGGCGGCCGGACGCGTGCTCGAGTTCCTCGCCGAGATCAAGGCCGAGCACGGAGTGGAGCTGGCCGAGCTCGACCTCGGCGGCGGCCACGGCATCGCCTACACGGCCGTGGACGAGCCGCGCCCGGCCGCGGAGATCGCCGACGCCCTCGCCGACGACGTCCAGAAGACCGTCGAGCGCCTCGGCCTGAGGTGCCCGCGGGTCTCGCTCGAGCCGGGGCGGGCCATCTCGGGCCCCGCGGGGCTGACCCTCTACACGGTCGGGGTGACCAAGACCGTGGACGCGGACGCCCCCGACGGCGGCACCGCGGCCCGCCGCTACGTCGCCGTGGACGGCGGCATGTCCGACAACCCGCGTCCCGTGCTCTACGACGCCGACTACACCGCCGTCTCCGCGCGCCGCACCTCGGAGGCCGAGCCGGCGCTCTCCCGTGTGGTGGGCAAGCACTGTGAGTCCGGCGACATCCTGGTCCGCGACGTGTACCTGCCGGCCGACCTGGGCCGCGGCGACCTGCTGGCCGTGCCGGCCACGGGCGCGTACACGCACGTGATGTCCTCGAACTACAACGCGCTGGCCCGCCCGGCCGTCGTCGCGGTCTCCGGCGGGCAGGCGCGGGTGATCATCCGTCGCGAGACGCAGGAGGACCTGTTCGCCCGCGAGGCCGATCCGCGCCTCGCCCGCTGAGGACGCGGGCGCGGCGCACCCGGCCGCCGGCCTCGAGCCCGGGTGGGTCCGTCCCGCTCTGCGGACACCGAGTGTCGCGCGGTGGGACGGGCCGGGGCGCCGCGCTAGATTCGAGGCCAGCCGGGCCGCGCGGTCGCGCGGGCCCGACCCACCCTGGATCACGGAGGACCATGCCCCAGCACACCGACGCCCCCACCGCACTCAAGGTCGCCCTGCTGGGCGGCGGGACCGTGGGGTCCCAGACCGCCCGGATCCTCACCGAGGACGCCGACATCCTGCGGGACCGCGTGGGCGCCGACCTCGAGCTCACGGGCATCGCGGTGCGGGACACGGGCGCGACGCGCGACTGGCAGGCGGACCCGGCGCTCTACACGACCGACGCCGAGGCGCTCGTGGACGGCGCGGACGTCGTCATCGAGCTGATGGGCGGCATCGAGCCGGCCCGCACCCTGATCCTGCGCGCCCTGGCCGCCGGCACGTCCGTGGTGACCGGCAACAAGGCACTGCTGGCCCAGCACGGCGAGGAGCTGTACGCCGCGGCCGCCGCCACCGGCGCGCAGCTCAGCTTCGAGGCCGCCGTCGCCGGCGCCATCCCGATCCTGCGCCCGCTGCGCGACTCCCTGGGCGGCGACCGCGTCACCCGCGTGATGGGCATCGCCAACGGCACCACCAACTTCATCCTCGACCGGATGGACTCCGAGGGGGCGGACTTCGACGACGCCCTCGCCGAGGCCCAGCGGCTCGGCTACGCCGAGGCCGACCCGACCGCCGACGTCGAGGGCCACGACGCCGCCGCGAAGGCCGCGATCCTGGCGACCATCGCATTCGGCGCGCCGTACACCCTGGACCAGGTGGCCGTCGCGGGCATCACCGCGATCACGGCCGAGGACAACGCCGCCGCCGCGGAGGCGGGCTACGTCATCAAGCTGCTGGCGATCGCCGAGCGCGGCCGCGCCGCCGACGGTGCCCAGGGCGCGGTCCTGCGCGTGCACCCCACCCTGCTGCCGCGGGAGCACCCGCTGGCCTCCGTGCGCGGGGCGTTCAACGCCGTCTTCGTGGAGGCCGACAACGCCGGCGAGCTCATGTTCTACGGTCCCGGCGCCGGCGGCGCCCCCACCGCCTCCGCGGTGATGGGCGACGTCGTCTCGATCGCCCAGCGCATCGTGCGCGGCGGCCCGGCGCGCCTGCGCACCCCCGTCACCGCCCTGCCCGCCCTGGACCCGGCCGAGGCCCACACCTCCTTCATGGTCGTGCTGCGCGCGGCGGACCAGCCCGGTGTGCTGCGCCGCGTCGCCGGGGTGTTCGAGGAGCACGGCGTCTCCATCGAGACGTTGCGTCAGGTCCCATCTGAGCGCGAGGACGCCCCCGGCGCGTCCCTGCGGCTGATCACCCACCGTGCGCGGCAGCGCGACCTCGACGCCACCGTCGGGGCGCTCGCCGCCCTGGACGTCGTCCACGAGGTGGCGTCCGTCCTCCGAGTCGAAGGGAACTGACCCATGGCCCACCAGTGGCGCGGCGTCGTCCGCGAGTACGCCGACCGCCTGCCCGTCACCGAGGACACGCGCGTGATCACCCTCGGCGAGGGCGGCACCCCGCTCATCCACGCCCCCCACCTCTCCGAGCTGGTGCAGGGCACCGTGCACGTGAAGTTCGAGGGCATGAACCCGACCGGCTCCTTCAAGGACCGCGGCATGACCATGGCGATCACCGCCGCCGTCGAGGACGGCGCGAAGGCCGTCGTCTGCGCGTCCACCGGCAACACGTCCGCCTCGGCGGCGGCCTACGCCGCGCAGGCCGGGATCACGTGCGCCGTGCTCGTGCCCGAGGGGAAGATCTCGATGGGCAAGATGTCCCAGGCCGTGGCCCACGGCGCGGAGATCCTCCAGGTGCAGGGCAACTTCGACGACTGCCTCGAGGTGGCCCGCAAGCTGGCCGAGAACTACCCCGTGTTCCTCGTGAACTCCGTCAACCCGGCCCGCATCGAGGGGCAGAAGACCGGCGCGTTCGAGGTCGTGGACACCCTCGGCGACGCCCCGGACTACCACCTGCTGCCCGTGGGCAACGCGGGCAACATCACCGCGTACTGGAAGGGCTACCGCGAGTACGCCGCCCCCTACGTGAACCCGCACGAGGGCGCCTCGGACGCCGAGCTGCCCGCGGTGGCCACGAAGACCCCCGTGATGTGGGGCTTCCAGGCCGCGGGCGCCGCCCCGATCGTCCAGGGCCACCCCGTGACCGACCCGGACACGATCGCCACCGCCATCCGGATCGGCAACCCGGCCTCGTGGGAGCAGGCCGAGGCCGCCCGCGACGAGTCCGGCGGGATGATCGACTCCGTCACGGACGAGGAGATCCTCGAGGCCCACCGCTGGCTCTCCGCGAAGGAGGGCGTGTTCGTCGAGCCCGCCTCCGCCGCCGGCGTCGCCGGGCTGCTCAAGCACCACGCCGCCGGGAACGTGCCGGCCGGCAAGAGCTGGGTCATCACCGTCACCGGCCACGGCCTCAAGGACCCGCAGTGGGCCCTGCGCGGCGCCGACGGCGCCGACGTGACCCCGCGCTCGGTGCCGTTCGACGTGGTCACCGTCGCCCAGGCCCTCGGCCTGAGCTGAGCCATGGCCGCACCGCAGCCGCTGGCGCCCGGGACCGCCGCGTCCGTCTCCGTCCCCGCCACCTCCGCCAACCTCGGCCCCGGCTTCGACTCGATGGGCCTGGCCCTGGAGCTGCGCGACGAGGTGACGCTCACGGTCGTGGCGGGCCCCGACGTCGCGGAGGTCGTGGGGGAGGGGGAGGCCACCCTGCCGCGGGACGGCGCGCACCTGATCCTGCGCCTGGCGCACGAGCACCTGCGGGACCGCGGGTTCACCGCGCCGGGGCTGCACCTGCGCGCCGTGAACCGGATCCCGCACGCCCGCGGGCTCGGCTCGTCCGCGGCCGCCGTCGTCGCGGCCTACGCCGCAGCCGAGGCCCTGCTGCCGGCCGCGCTGCGCCGGGCGCCCGCGGACCTGCTCGAGGCGGCCACCCGCTTCGAGGGGCACCCGGACAACGTCGCCCCCGCGCTCGTGGGCGGGGCCACCGTCTCCTGGACCCGTGACGACGTCCCCGGCCCGGCCACGGCGCGGCTGCGGCTGCACGAGCGCGTGGTGCCGGTGGTCGCGATCCCGGACACCGAGCTGTCCACCCACGTCGCCCGGGGCGTGCTGCCCGCCGAGGTGCCCCACGCCGTGGCGGCGGCCCAGGCCGGCCGTGCCGCGCTGCTCGTCCACGCGCTGGCGGAGGACCCCGCGCTGCTGCCGGCCGCCACGCGGGACTGGCTGCACCAGGAGCCGCGCGCCGTGACCATGCCGGCCAGCGCCGCACTGGTCGCGGGGCTGCGCGAGCGCGGCCACGCCGCCGTCGTCTCCGGCGCGGGTCCCACGGTGCTCGCGCTGTGCGACGGCGTCCAGGCGGCCGAGCACGCCGCGGAGGCGGCGCGTGCTCTGACGGCGGACGGGGCGGCCGCCTGGCGCGTGCTGGTGCCGTGCGTGGCCGTGGACGGTGTTAGGGTGGAATCACTCCACCACGGCTGACCCCACCGCCTCGCGCGGCCCGGGTCTCCGGTGCCCGGGCCTGTGACGGCCGGACGCACCGTGCGCCGTCGGCCGGAACCCCGCCGCGATCCATCCCGTGCTGCGCACGGCCGGCGTGCGGGATCCGCTCCGGCTCGGTCGAGTCCGGACGCCTCCGCCCCGTCACGCAGCGACTGCGCACGATCAGGGGAGGCGCCACTGCTGAGTTCACACCATGAAACCCGGTTTTCTGGGGCGCCGCTGCGCGGCCCGACCGGATGCACACCGCAGCCCGACGCGCCACGCGCCGCCGGGCCGCATTCGAGGGAGAAGGAACCTTCGTGACCGAATCCACGGAACAGACCACGCCGACGAACGGCGGTGGCCTGGCCTCGCTCAAGCTCGCCCAGCTCCAGGCCCTGGCCTCCCAGCTCGGCATCGCCGGCGGCTCGCGCATGCGCAAGGCCGACCTGGTGACCGCGATCTCCGACCACCAGCGCGGCGGCTCCGTGGCGGACCGCGACGCCGCCGAGCGCGCGGCCCAGGCCCCCGCGGCCCCCGCCGCCGAGGCCGTCCCGGCGGCCGCGTCCTCCGAGGACGCCGCCCCGGCCGCCGAGCGCCCCGCCCGCCGCCGCTCGCGCCGCGCCGACGCCGACACCTCCGCTCCGGCCGCCGTCGCCCAGGACGGGCAGCCCCAGGCCGAGGCCCGCGAGGCCCAGACCGAGCAGGGCCCCCGGGAGACCGCCTCGGACCAGGATCGGTCCGGGGGGTCCGAGACCCGCGACGAGGGCGAGGACCGCCCGCAGTCCGAGCGCCGTTCCCGCGGCCGCCGCCGCGCCGGCGACGACGACGCCCAGCAGGGTCAGGACCGTCGCTCCGACGGCGCCCAGGGCGAGGACGGCGCCGACGCGGACCGCCGCGGCGACCGGGAGGACCGTGATGACAACGGGCGCGAGAACGGCCGCGGCCGCAACGGCCGCAACGGGCGGGACCGCGACAACGGCCGCGACCGCGACAACGGCCGCGACCGCGAGAACGGCCGCGACCGCGAGAACGGCCGCGAGAACAATCGGGACCGTGAGAACGGCCGCGACGGCTCCCGCGAGCAGCGCGGCGACAAGTCCGAGGACGGCGGCCGGGGCGACGGCGGACGCGGGGACCGCAGCCGCCGCGACGACCGCGACGACGAGGGCGGCCGCAACCGTCGCAACCGCCGCAACCGCAACGAGCGCGGCCGCAACCGCCGTGGCCGCGGCGGCCCCGAGGTCGACGAGACCGAGCTGACCGAGGACGACGTCCTGCAGCCCGTGGCCGGCATCCTCGACGTGCTGGACAACTACGCGTTCGTCCGCACCTCCGGCTACCTGCCGGGCCCGAACGACGTCTACGTCTCCCTGGCCATGGTGAAGAAGTACGGTCTGCGCAAGGGCGACGCCGTCGTCGGCGCGATCCGCGCCCCGCGCGACGGCGAGAAGCAGCAGCACCACGGTGGCGGCTCCAACCGTCAGAAGTTCAACGCCCTGGTGAAGATCTCCTCGGTCAACGGTCAGCCCGCCGTCGAGCACCCGCAGCGCGTGGAGTTCGGCAAGCTCGTGCCCCTGTACCCGCAGGAGCGCCTGCGCCTGGAGACCGATCCCAAGCTGATCGGCCCCCGCGTGATCGATCTGGTCAGCCCCATCGGCAAGGGCCAGCGTGGCCTCATCGTCTCCCCGCCCAAGGCCGGCAAGACGATGATCCTGCAGTCGATCGCCAACGCGATCAAGACGAACAACCCCGAGGTCCACCTCATGATGGTGCTCGTCGACGAGCGCCCCGAGGAGGTCACCGACATGCAGCGGTCGGTGGACGGCGAGGTCATCGCCTCCACGTTCGACCGCCCGGCGGACGACCACACCACGCTCGCCGAGCTGGCCATCGAGCGCGCCAAGCGCCTCGTGGAGATGGGCCGCGACGTCGTCGTGCTGCTCGACTCCATGACCCGCCTGGGCCGCGCCTACAACCTGGCCGCCCCGGCCTCGGGCCGCATCCTCTCCGGCGGTGTGGACTCCTCGGCGCTGTACCCGCCGAAGAAGTTCTTCGGCGCCGCCCGCAACATCGAGAACGGCGGCTCGCTGACCATCCTGGCCACCGCGCTGGTCGAGACCGGCTCGCGCATGGACGAGGTGATCTTCGAGGAGTTCAAGGGCACCGGCAACATGGAGCTGCGCCTGTCCCGCCACCTCGCGGAGCGCCGCATCTTCCCGGCGGTGGACGTCAACGCGTCCGGCACCCGCCGCGAGGAGGCCCTGCTCTCGCAGGAGGAGGTCAAGATCATGTGGAAGCTGCGCCGGGTGCTCTCCGGCCTCGAGCAGCAGCAGGCCCTCGACCTGCTCACCAACAAGATCAAGGACACCGCGTCCAACGCCGAGTTCCTCATGCTAGTCTCCAAGACCACGCTGGGGTCCAAGGGCGACGACTGACCGTCCCGTCGCACGGCCCCGTCCCGCCCGGGGGAGCTCGTCTCCGCCGGACGGGGCGGGGCCGTCCGCGTCGGACAGCCCGGCCCGTTGAGGCCGGAGGAGGAGAGGCACGCACGTGTTCGATTCGGAGCAGCGGCGCGAGGCCGTGGATCGGCTCCTGGCGGAGCATCGCGAGCTGACGGCGCGCCTGTCCGACCCGGCGGTGCACCAGGACCCGGCGCTCGCCCGGCGGCTGAACCGGCGGTTCGCCGAGCTCGGCGCCGTGGTGACGGCCCACCGCGCCTGGTCGGCGGCCGCGGAGGAGCTGGCCGACGCGCGGGAGCTGGCCGCGGCCGGCGACGACGACGCGGCGGCCTTCGCGGCCGAGGTGCCCGGTCTGGAGGCGGCCGAGGCGGAGGCCGCCGAACGGCTGCGCCGGCTGCTGATCCCGCGCGACCCCGACGACGCCCGCGACGTGATCCTCGAGATCAAGGGCGGCGAGGGCGGCGAGGAGGCGGCCCTGTTCGCCGGCGACCTGCTGCGCATGTACCTGCGCTACGCCGAGTCCCGGGGCTGGAAGACGGAGATCCTCTCCGCCACGCACTCCGACCTGGGCGGCTACAAGGACGTCCACGTGGCGGTGCGGGGGAGCGCGGCCGACCCGGCCGACGGCGTCTACGCCCGGCTCAAGTTCGAGGGCGGCGTGCACCGCGTGCAGCGCGTGCCCGTCACCGAGTCCCAGGGCCGCATCCACACCTCCGCCGCCGGCGTGCTCGTGCTGCCCGAGGTGGACGCCCCGGACGAGGTCCACCTCGATCCGAACGACCTCAAAGTGGACGTCTTCCGCTCCTCCGGGCCGGGCGGCCAGTCCGTCAACACGACCGACTCCGCGGTGCGCCTGACGCACCTGCCCACGGGGATCGTCGTCTCCATGCAGAACGAGAAGTCCCAGATCCAGAACCGCGAGGCCGCGCTGCGCGTGCTGCGGTCGCGGCTGCTCGAGCGGCAGCGGGCGGAGCAGGACGCCGAGAACTCCGCGGCGCGCGCCGCGCAGGTGCGCACCATGGACCGCTCGGAACGCATCCGCACCTACAACTTCCCGGAGAACCGGATCGCGGACCACCGCACCGGCTACAAGGCGCACAACCTCGACGCGGTCCTCGACGGCGACCTCGAGGCCGTGATCGCCTCCTGCCTCGCCCTCGACGAGGAGCGGCGGCTCGCCGCGCTGGGCGGGGACGCGTGAGCGCACCGGCCTGGTCCGCGCTGCTGCGCGACGCCGCCGCCCGCCTGACCGCGGTGGGCATCGACTCGCCGCGCGTGGACGCCGAGCTGCTGCTGGCCCACGTGCTCGGCCTCGACCGCGGCGCGCTGCTGGCCCGGGTGTTCGCCGGTGCCGTGGCCGAGCCCGCGCAGGCGGCGGCGTTCGAGGCGCTCGTGGGACGCCGCGCCGCCCGCGAGCCCGTCCAGCACCTGACCGGCGTCGCGCACTTCCACGGGCTCGACCTGGCGGTCGGCCCGGGCGTCTTCATCCCGCGGCCGGAGACCGAGCTGCTCGTGGAGACCGTCGTGGCCGACCTGGCCGCGCGGCCGGCGGCGGGCGTCGTGGTGGACCTGTGCACCGGCTCCGGCGCGATCGCTGCGGCCGTCGCGGCGTGGGGCGAGGCGCGGGGCCGCGCGCTCGCCGTCACCGCCGTCGAGCTCGACCCGGCGGCGGCCGACTGGGCCCGGCGGAACCTCGCCCCGCGCGGGGTCGACCTGCGACAAGGTGATGCCCTTGTCGCGTGCCCCGACCTCGAGGGCCGCGTGGACGTCGTCGTGAGCAACCCGCCCTATGTGCCCGAGGCCGAGGTGCCCGCCCAACCGGAGGCCCGACTGGACCCGGCGCGGGCGCTCTACGGCGGGGACACGCCCGGGCTGCGGATCCCGCGCGCCATCGCGCACCGGGCGGCGGACCTGCTCGCCCCGGGCGGCCTGTTCGCCATGGAGCACCACGAGACGCAGGGCCCGGCCCTCCTGTCCGCCCTCGGCGCGGACCGGCGGTTCACGGGCGAACGAGTCCACCAGGACCTCACCGGGCGAGATCGGTTCTTGACGGCGCGCCGGTCCGGCGAAGCCGCGGCGGGCGCGGAGGTGGAAGAATGACCGACGTGAGTGACTTCATCGACGTCTCGGATCCGGCCGCGCTCGAGAATGCCGTGGCCCGCGCCCGCGAGGTCCTCGCGGACCGCCGCTGCGTGGTCCTGCCCACGGACACCGTCTACGGCATCGGAGCGGACGCGTTCTCCCCGCTGGCCGTGGCCGTGCTGCTGGCCGCCAAGGGCCGTGGCCGCACCATGCCGCCGCCCGTGCTCATCGCGGACCGCCGCGTCATGGCCGGCCTCGCGTACGACGTGCCGGAGGAGGCCGAGGCCCTCGCCGAGCGCTTCTGGCCCGGCGCCCTCACGCTCATCCTCAAGTCCCAGCCCACGCTGACCTGGGACCTCGGCGAGACCCGCGGCACCGTCGCCCTGCGCGTGCCCGACGACGCGGTGGCCCGCGAACTGCTCTACGCCGTCGGCCCCATGGCCGTCTCCAGCGCGAACCGCACCGGCATGGACGCCGCCACCACCGCCGACGCCGCCCGCTCGATGCTGGGGGAGTCCGTGGCCCTCTACCTCGACGCCGGCCCCCGGGAGAGCCGGGATCCCTCGACGATCGTGGACTGCACCGTCACCCCGTTCCGCGTGGCCCGGCAGGGCTCCGTGCCCCTGGAGGAGCTGCGCGCGGTGGTGCCGGACCTGCTCGCCGAGGGCGAGGAGCCGCCGGTCGCCGCCGAGCGGATCGCGGCCGCCGACGACGCCGCCGCGGCGCGTCCCGCCGACCCGGAGGCCTGACCGGCCCCCATGCGCGCGTATCTCGTCCTGGTCGTGGTCACGGCCGTCGCCTGCGGGGCCCTGACGCCCCTCATGCGCCGGCTGGGGCTGCGCGCGCGCGTGTTCACCCCGCTGCGCCAGCGGGACGTGCACCGGCACCCCGTGCCGAAGCTGGGCGGCGTGGCCATGGCCGCAGCCGTGTTGGTGGGATTCGCCGTCGGGGGAGTCGTGCCGTTCCTCCAGGGGATCTACGCGGACGACGCCGCGATGCGCGGGCTCCTGGTCGCCGTCGCCGTCGTGCTCGTCGTGGGCATCGCCGACGACATGTGGGACCTGCGCTGGTGGGTGAAGATGGCCGGCCAGGTGCTGGCCGGACTCGCGGTGGCCCTGGGCGGGATCCGCATCGAGGCGATGCCGGTGGGCTGGATCCCGGTGGGGAACGAGACCACGCAGGTCATCCTCACGGTGTTCGCCGTGGTGCTGACGATGAACGCGATCAACTTCGTGGACGGCCTGGACGGCCTGGCGGCGGGCGTCGCGCTGATCGGCGGCTCGGCCTTCTTCGTCTACTCGTATCTGCTGACGCGGACCATCAACCAGTTCGACTACGCCAACCTCGCCACCCTGCTCATGGCCCTGCTCGTCGGCGCGTGCGTGGGCTTCCTGCCGTGGAACCTGGCCCCGGCCCGCATCTTCATGGGCGAGGTGGGGGCCATGCTCATCGGCCTGCTGATGGCCGCGGCCGCGGTCGCCGTGACCGCCGACGTCAACGCCCTGGACGGGATGCGCTTCCGCAACGTCCCCGCCTACATGCCGATCCTGCTGCCCGTAGCCGTCCTCGCCCTGCCGCTCGCGGACCTCGCCCTGGCCGTGCTGCGACGGACGGCCAAGGGCACCAGCCCCTTCTCGGCGGACCGCGGGCACCTGCACCACAAGCTCGTGGACGGCGGCTACACCCAGGCGCAGGCCGTCGCGCTGCTCTGGCTCTGGGCGTTCCTCGTGGCATGGGGTGCGGTGTCCCTGAACTTCGTGGACCCCATGATCGTCCTGCCCGTGCTCGCCGTGGCCCTGGCCGGAGCCGGCTACCTCACCCTGCATCCGATCGTGGAGCGCCGTCGCGCGGTCCGGAACGACGCCGCGGCCCACCCGGACGAGCGGGGGGACGCGTGACCGGGGCGGGAGGTCGCCGACGCCGGCGCCGCTGGGAGAACCGCCGCGGCTGGTGGGGGATCCTCGGGTGGTCCCTGGCCGCGGCGGGGGTTGCCCTGGCGATCACGTGCGCCGCGTGGCTGCTCTCCGTCGGCGGGGAGGCAGCCGGGAGCGCCCTGCTGGGCGGTGGCGCGGTGCTTGCGCTCTCGGCGCTCACCGGGGTGACGACGGCACTCGTCTGGGACCGGGCGCGCGAGGCGGCGCTGCCGGTCAGCGTGGGGCTGTTCGTGCTCAAGATCGCGGTGTTCGCGGTGCTGCTGGGGGTCCTGCCCCGCCCCGGCTGGGTCCGGGCGGACGCGGCGGCGATCGCCGCCCTCGTGACGATCCTCGTCTGGCAGGCCGCGGAGGTCCTCGTCTTCGCCCGGACCCGCCGCGGGATCTACGCCGACTGACCCGCCCGAGGGGCGAAGACACGGAGCCGCGGGCCATGCCGTGGGCCCCTTCTGCGGTACGGAGCACGGGTCACCGTTTGGTATCGTTGGCGGCGAACACTTCGACGGCGCCCATCTGCCGCCATCCGTGTCTCGCATCGCACCGGTACCCCCGCAATGTCGCGGCGCCCGCCTGTGGTCCGGGGACGAGGCTGCGGTCCCGTCGACTGCATCACTTCGGAGAGGAACCGCGTGCTGACCCTCGTGCTGGCCAACGCATCATTCGTGCCCCCCACCATCTCTGATGGTCACCTCCCGGAGATCTTCCCCTGGGGTGCGGAGTACGGCACCGGCTTCGGCAAGCAGATGCTGCTCGTCCTGCTCTCCGTGGTGCTCATCACCGCCTTCTTCGCGTGGGCCATGCGCCGTCCCCGGCTCGTGCCCGGCAAGGCCCAGTGGCTCGCCGAGTCCGGCTACTCCTTCGTCCGGAACGACATTGCGAAGGACATCCTGGGCGAGAAGAACTTCAAGCAGTGGGTCCCGCTGCTCTTCGCCATCTTCTTCTTCGTGCTGCTGAACAACCTGTTCGGCGCCATCCCGGTGCTGCAGCTGCCGACCTTCTCCCACGCGGGCGCCGCCTACGGCCTGGCCCTCATCGTCTACGCGATCTGGATCGGCGTCGGCATCAAGCGCCACGGCGTGCGCTACCTGAAGCTGGCCGTCGTGCCCTCCGGTGTGCCCGGTTGGATCCTGCCGCTGCTCGTGCCGCTGGAGATCATCTCCAACTTCATCGTGCGCCCGCTGACCCACTCCCTGCGTCTGATGGCCACCATGCTCTCCGGCCACATGATCGTGATGCTCGCCGGCGCCGGCGCCGCCTACCTGATCACGCAGACCGGCAGCCTGGCCCTGCAGGGCACCGGCATCCTGGTCATCCTCGGCTCGGTGGCCCTGTACTTCCTCGAGCTGCTGATCATGTACCTGCAGGCCTTCGTCTTCACGCTGCTGACCGCGATCTACATCCAGGGCGCGATCGACGCGAACGACCACTGATCTTCCGGGGCCGCCTCGGGCACGACCCAGGCGGCCGCGGTACGGCGGGAGAGCCCGCCACCAGTCTTCCCGGCCCTCCGCAGGAGGACCACCCGGGAGGCCGACCCTCCACAACCCGGCCGGACACCTCGGCCTCGTGAAAGGAACACCATGGAACTGCACGGTTCGCTCAACATGATCGGCTACGGCCTCGCCGCCATCGGCTCCGCCATCGGCGTGGGCCTGATCTTCGCCGCCTACATCAACGGCGTCGCCCGTCAGCCGGAGGCCCAGCGCATCCTGCAGCCGATCGCCCTCCTGGGCTTCGCGCTCGCCGAGGCCCTCGCCATCCTGGGCCTCGTCTTCGCCTTCGTCATCGGCGCCTGACGCGCCGCGTCCACGGAGCGCCCGCACGGTGAGACCGTCGGTGCTCCATCTCCACAGGACTCTTGACCGAAGGATGGTTGAAACATGATCAGCAACGGACTGATCCTCGCGGCGGCTGAGGGGGCCAACCCCCTGATCCCCAACCCGTGGGAGATCCTCGTCGTCGTGGTGGGCTTCGCCCTGCTCATGTTCATCGTCATCAAGTTCATCGTCCCGACCCTCGAGAAGTCCTACCAGGACCGTGTCGAGGCGATCGAGGGCGGTCTGGCCAAGGCTGAGAAGGCCCAGGCCGAGGCGAACGCGATGATGGCGGACTACGAGTCGCAGCTGGCGGACGCCCGCACCGAGGCGAACCGCATCCGCGAGGATGCCCGCACCGAGGCCGCCGAGATCGTGGCCGAGGCGCGCGAGCGCGCGACCGCCGAGGCGACGCGCATCTCCGAGCAGGCGCAGGCGCAGATCGCCGCCGAGCGTCAGCAGGCCGCCGCGCAGCTCAAGGGCGAGGTCGGTTCGCTGGCCACGACCCTGGCCAGCAAGATCGTGGGCGAGTCCCTCGAGGACGACGCCCGCTCGCAGCGCGTGGTCGACCGCTTCCTGGCTGACCTGGACCGTCACCAGAGCGCAGGTGTCGCCGAATGATGACGGGCGCATCGAGGGACTCCCTGGCCGCCTCCCTGGAGGCCGTCGGTCCGGTGCTGGACGAGGGCGGCGTGGCCCTGGCACGCGAGCTGTTCGGCGCGCTGGACGTGGTGGACGAGCACGGCGCCCTGCGCCGCGCCCTGACCGACCCCGCCTGGACCACCGAGCGCCGTCACGGCCTCGTCGACTCGCTGTTCGGCGCCCGGGTGACCCCCGGTGCACTGCAGGTCCTCAAGGACCTGGCCGGCCGCCGCTGGTCGGCGGAGCGCGATCTCGGGGACGCCCTCGAGACGGTGGCTGTGCACGCGGCCGCCGCGGAGGCCGCACGCGGCGGACACGCGGGCCTGGCCGCCCTCTTGGGCGAGCTGTTGGCCTTCAACCGCACGGTGGAGGACTCGCACGAGGTGCAGCGGGCGCTCACCGATCAGCACGCACCCCTCGAGGCACGGGCCGCTCTGGCCGGTCGTCTCCTGGGCGCGTCGGCCAGTCCGGCCGGCCGACTGCTGGTCGAGCGCGCCGTCTCGGCCCCGCGCGGCCTGAAGCCGTCCGCCGCTATCCGCAAGGCCGCGGACGTCGTCGCCGAGCGGCAGCGCCAGTGGATCGCCGAGGTGACCGTGGCCCGGCCGCTCGAGGCCGAGCAGCAGGAGCGGCTGGCCCTGGGCCTGCGCCGCGCCTTCGGCCGCGATCTCGTCATGGACGTGACGGTGGACCCCCACGTGGTGGGCGGCGTCCGCGTCCAGGTCGGCGACGACGTCGTCGACGGGTCCATGGCCTCGCGCCTCCACGACCTCCAGCGGCGGATGGCCGGCTGACGCCGGCTCCCGCCCGCATCCGGAACACCCACGAACGTAAGCATCATCGTCACGTCGATGATCACCAAGCACAGAGAGCAGGGACTGCAGATGGCCGAATTGACCATCAACGCTGACGATGTCCGCAATGCCTTGAACGATTTCGCGGCATCGTACGAACCGTCGGGCACCGATCGCACCGAGGTCGGCCGTGTCATCTCCGCGGCGGACGGCATCGCTCGTGTGGAGGGTCTGCCCTCCGTCATGGCGAACGAGCTGCTGCGCTTCGAGAACGGCATCCAGGGCCTGGCCCAGAACCTCGACACCCGCGAGATCGGTGTCGTCGTCCTCGGCGAGTTCCAGGAGATCCGCGAGGGCATGGAGGTGCAGCGCACCGGCGAGATCCTCTCCGTCCCGGTGGGCGACGCCTTCCTGGGCCGCGTGGTGGACCCGCTGGGCCAGCCCATCGACGACCTGGGCCCGATCGAGGCCGAGGGCCGCCGTGCCCTCGAGCTGCAGGCGCCGACCGTGACCGAGCGCAAGTCGGTCCACGAGCCGCTGCAGACCGGCATGAAGGCCATCGACGCCATGATCCCGATCGGCCGTGGCCAGCGTCAGCTGATCATCGGTGACCGCCAGACCGGCAAGACCGCGATCGCCGTCGACACGATCCTCAGCCAGAAGGCCAACTGGGAGTCGGGCGACGTCGAGAAGCAGGTCCGCTGCGTCTACGTGGCCGTGGGCCAGAAGGCCTCCACCATCGCCGGCGTCCGCGCCACGCTGGAGGAGCACGGCGCCCTGGAGTACACCACCATCGTGGCCTCCCCGGCGTCCGACCCGGCCGGCTTCAAGTACCTCGCCCCCTACGCCGGCTCGGCCATCGGCCAGCACTGGATGTACGGCGGCAAGCACGTGCTGATCATCTTCGACGACCTGTCGAAGCAGGCCGAGGCCTACCGTGCCGTCTCCCTGCTGCTGCGCCGCCCGCCGGGCCGCGAGGCCTACCCGGGCGACGTCTTCTACCTGCACTCCCGGCTCCTCGAGCGCTGCGCCAAGCTCTCGGACGAGATGGGCGCGGGCTCGATGACCGGCCTGCCGATCATCGAGACCAAGGCGAACGACGTCTCGGCCTACATCCCGACCAACGTCATCTCCATCACCGACGGCCAGATCTTCCTGCAGTCGGACCTGTTCAACGCCAACCAGCGTCCCGCCGTGGACGTGGGCATCTCGGTGTCCCGCGTGGGCGGCGCCGCCCAGGTCAAGGCCATGAAGAAGGTCTCCGGCACGTTGAAGCTGGACCTGGCGCAGTACCGCGACCAGCAGGCGTTCTCCATGTTCGCCTCGGACCTGGACCCGGCCACCCGCCGCCAGCTCGCCCGCGGTGAGCGTCTCATGGAGCTGCTCAAGCAGCCGCAGTACTCGCCCTACCCGGTCGAGGAGCAGGTCGTGTCCATCTGGGCCGGCTCCAAGGGCCACCTCGACGAGGTGCCGGTGCAGGACGTGCTGCGCTTCGAGCGCGAGTTCATCGACCACCTGCGTCGCCACACCTCCGTCCTGACCGACATCGCCTCCACCGGCAAGCTCGAGGACGGCACCGTGTCCGCGCTCGAGTCGGCCGTCGCCGAGTTCTCCAAGGGCTTCCAGTCCTCCGAGGACGGCGGCGTGCAGGCCGGCCACGAGGAGCACCGCGCGATCGAGCAGGACCAGGTCGCGCAGGAGCAGATCACCAAGCAGAAGCGCTGACCGCCGGTCGGTGAGGGAGCGGTCCGGCGTCGGACCCCACGGGGACGACGCCGGGCCGCCCTCCCGCCAGGGAAAGGACCACCATGGGAGCCCAGATCCGGGTCTACCGTCAGAAGATCGCGTCGACGTCGTCGATGAAGAAGATCTTCAAGGCGATGGAGCTGATCGCCACGTCTCGCATCACCAAGGCACGTGAGCGCGTCAGCGCGTCGCTGCCCTACGCGAACGCGATCACCCGCGCCGTCTCGGCCGTGTCGAGCCAGCACGACATCGATCATGTCCTCACCACGGAGCCCGAGAACCCGACCCGGGCGGCCGTGCTCATCATGTCCTCGGACCGCGGCCTCGCCGGCGCGTACTCCGCGAACGTGCTGCGCAAGGCCGAGCAGCTCCTCACCCGCCTCGGCGAGGAGGGCAAGGACGTGGACGTGTACGTCGTCGGCCGCAAGGCGCAGACGTACTTCGACTTCCGCGGCCGCGGCTACAAGCAGCTGTGGACCGGTCAGACGGACGCCCCCGTCGCCGAGCGCGCCGCCGAGATCGGCGAGGTGCTCGTGGACGCGTTCCTCACGGACACGGCGGACGGCGGCGTGGACGAGATCCACGTCGTGTTCACCGAGTTCGTCTCGCTCGTGAAGCAGAACCCCCACGTGGTGCGCCTGCTGCCCCTCGAGGTCGTCGAGGAGGAGGCCGCCACCGCCGAGGATGTGCTGCCGCTCTACGAGTACGAGCCGGACGCGGAGGAGGTCCTCGACGCGCTGCTGCCCAAGTACATCGAGTCGCGCATCTTCAACGCGATGCTGCAGTCGGCGGCCTCGGAGCTCGCCAACCGTCAGCGCGCCATGAAGTCGGCGGGCGACAACGCCACGAGCCTCATCAAGGACTACACGCTCCTGATGAACAACGCCCGTCAGGCCGAGATCACCCAGGAGCTCACCGAGCTCATCGCGGGCGCGGACGCGCTCAACAACTCCTGAGCCCGTTCGGGACTCACCAGACTCGCCATCCACACACGATAGAAGTGAGAGAGATGACTGCCACCATCACTGACCAGGGCACCGGGACCCCCACCGGCGGTGCCACCGGACGCGTGTCCCGCGTCATCGGCCCCGTGATCGACGCCGAGTTCCCGGCCAACGCGATGCCGGAGATCTACAACGCGCTGACCACCGAGATCGACCTCAACGGCCAGCGCCGCACGGTCACCTTCGAGGTCGCCCAGCACCTCGGCGACAACATGGTCCGCGCCATCTCCCTGCAGTCCACCGACGGCCTGGTGCGCGGCACCGACGTCGTGGACACCGGCGCCCCCATCTCGGTGCCGGTCGGCGACGCCGTGAAGGGCCACATCTTCAACGTGCTCGGCGAGACCCTGGACATGCCGAGCTCGCAGCTGCAGGCCGAGGACCGCTGGCCGATCCACCGCCCGGCGCCGAACTTCGCGTCCCTCGAGGGCTCCACCGAGATGCTGGAGACCGGCATCAAGGTCATCGACCTGCTGACCCCCTACATCAAGGGCGGCAAGATCGGCCTGTTCGGCGGCGCCGGCGTGGGCAAGACCGTGCTCATCCAGGAGATGATCACCCGTGTGGCCCGCAACTTCGGCGGCACCTCCGTGTTCGCCGGCGTCGGCGAGCGCACCCGTGAGGGCAACGACCTCTGGGTCGAGATGGAGGAGGCGGACGTCCTCAAGGACACCGCCCTCGTGTTCGGCCAGATGGACGAGCCGCCGGGCACGCGTCTGCGCGTGGCCCTGTCCGCGCTGACCATGGCGGAGTACTTCCGCGATGTGCAGAACCAGGACGTGCTGCTGTTCATCGACAACATCTTCCGCTTCTCGCAGGCCGGCTCCGAGGTCTCCACGCTGCTGGGCCGCATGCCCTCCGCCGTGGGCTACCAGCCGAACCTGGCGGACGAGATGGGCGTGCTCCAGGAGCGCATCACCTCGACCCGCGGCCACTCCATCACCTCGATGCAGGCCGTGTACGTCCCCGCGGACGACTACACCGACCCGGCCCCGGCCAACGTGTTCGCGCACCTGGACGCGACCACCAACCTGACCCGTGACCTCGCGTCCCGTGGCCTGTACCCGGCCGTGGACCCGCTGGCCTCGACCTCGCGCATCCTCGACCCGCAGTACGTGGGCCAGGACCACTACGACGTGGCCATCCGCGTGAAGCAGATCCTGCAGAAGAACAAGGAGCTGCAGGACATCATCGCGATCCTCGGTGTGGACGAGCTCTCCGAGGAGGACAAGATCACCGTGGGCCGCGCCCGCAAGATCGAGCAGTTCCTCTCGCAGAACACCTACACCGCCAAGCAGTTCACCGGCGTCGAGGGCTCCACCGTGCCGGTCAAGGACACCGTCGAGGGCTTCAAGGCCATCGCCGACGGCGACCTGGACCACGTCGCGGAGCAGGCCTTCTACAACGTGGGCGGCCTGGACGACGTCGAGCGCGAGTGGGCCAAGATCCAGGCCGAGGGCTGATCGATCATGGCTGAGCTCAACGTCGAGATCGTCTCCGAGGAGCGGTCCATCTGGTCGGGCGCCGCGTCGGCCGTGTCGGCGCGCACCGTCAACGGTGAGATCGGCATCCTCCCGGGCCACACCCCGATGCTGGCCGTCCTCGGCGACGGCGAGGTCGTGGTGCGGACCACGGACGGCGGCACCGTGACCGCGCAGGCCCGCGGCGGCTTCTTCTCCGTGGACCACGACCGTGTCGTGATCGCCGCGACGTCCGCCCGGCTGGGCGACGCCGCGGCGGCCTGACGCGGCGCGGCAGGACCTGACGGTGGAGGGCCCGGTGCTCATCGCCTCGGCGACCGTGGTGGCAGTCATCGTGCTGTCGGCACTCGCCCTGGTGATGCGGCGCCGGGCCCTCGCCCGTGTCACGGCCGCCTTCCCGGCGGTCCTGGAGCGGGAGGGCCCGGGGCGTGAGCGCGTGATCGGCGTCTACGACGAGTCCCGCCTGCGCCTCACCGGGGGCTGGCGCCTCTCGCGGGAGCGCTGGAGCGCGGACCGGAGCCGCCTGCAGATCGACCGCCTCCCGGCGGACGAGGCCGGCCGGGCCGTCCTGGAGCTGAGCGCCGGCGCACGTCCGGTGCGCGTCGTCGTCGACCCCGACGACGCCGGCGCCCTGCGCGCCTGGAGCGAGGCGGGGCCGTCCGCGGCGTCGTCCTTCTGGCGTCGCTGAGCCCGCCCGGCGCCTCAGAACAGGCGGGACTCGGCGTCGTCCACGCCGCGCATCGCGTCGTAGTCGAGGGTGACGCAGCGGATGCCGCGGTCCTCGGCGAGGGTGCGGGCCTGGGGCTTGATCTGCTGGGCCGCGAACACGCCGCGCACGGGCGCCAGGAGCGGGTCCCGGTTCATCAGCTCGAGGTAGCGGGTGAGCTGCTCGACCCCGTCGATGTCCCCGCGGCGCTTGAGCTCGACCGCCACGGTGCCGCCGTCGGCGTCGCGGGCCAGGATGTCGACGGGGCCGATCGCCGTCATGTACTCGCGGCGCACGAGGGTGTGGCCGTCGCCGAGCAGGCTGATCTGCTCGGCCAGCAGACGCTGCAGATCCGCCTCCACGCCGTCCTTGACGAGGCCGGGGTCCACGCCGAGCTCGTGGGAGTCGTCCGCCAGGACCTCCTCGATGAGCACGATGAGTCGGTCGTCGGACTTCTTGGCCTGTACGCGCCAGACCTGCGTCACCCCCTGGTCGGCCTGATCGGGGGAGGGCTCCTCCACGTGCAGGGTCGCGGGCGGCGACATCCAGTTGAGGGGCTTGTAGGAACCGCCGTCGGAGTGCACCAGCACCGAGCCGTCCGCCTTCACCATGAGCAGGCGGGTGGCGGTGGGCAGGTGGGCGTTCAGGCGGCCCTCATAGGTCACGGAGCAGCGGGCAATGACGAGTCGCACCGGTCCATCCTAGGCGGACCGTGCCCACCCGCTCGTGTGTCAGCATGGGGACATGCCCCGTTCGAACCGTCCCCGCCGCTCGTCCGCGCCTCGGCGGAGCGAGCGCGGGGCCTCCGGCGTCTCCCGGCGGTCCCGGCCGTCGCCGGGGCGGTCCGACCCGCTCGAGGAGCTCCTCGGCCTGGACGCGGGCTACTCGCGCCAGTCCGGGTCCGACGGCGGATGGCACGTCCGGCAGATCCCCGCGTGGCGCGCGGTGAAGGACTACATGTGCCCTGGCTGCGGTCGGGTGATCCGGCAGGGCCAGGCGCACCTCGTGGCCTGGCGCGCGGACTGGATCATGGGGGACGAGGACGCGGGGGCGGACCGGCGGCACTGGCACCCGGTGTGCTGGCGCACCCGCCCGGGCCGCTGACCGCGACGGTCCGGGCCGCGCCGCCGTCGTGGGCCTACCGGGCGTCCTGGCGGGGGATGAAGACCTCGCGGACCAGCAGCAGCAGCGCGGCGGCGAGCGGGATCGCCATGAGGGCGCCGAGGACGCCGAGCAGCGCGCCTCCGGCGATCACCGCGATCACGGCCACGGCCGCCGGCACGGACACCGCGCGTGCCATGACGCGCGGCGAGATGACGTAGGCCTCGATCTGCAGGTAGACGAAGTAGATGGCCGCGAACACGGCGGCGGTCTGCCACGAGGTCAGCAGGCTCACGAGGGTCAGCAGCGTGCCGCCGATCGCGGCGCCCACCAGCGGGATGAACGCCATGAAGGCGGCGATCGCGGCGAGCAGGACGGCGAAGGGGGCGCCGGCGATGGCCAGCGCCGTGAACGCCACCGCGCCGTTGAGGGCGGCCACGAAGGACTGGCCCATCACGTAGTGGCCGACCGAGGAGGTGATCTGCTCGGACAGCGCCTCGATCCGGGGCCGGCGCGAACGCGGTGCGAGCCGGTAGGCCCAGTACTTCATGTGCGGCAGGGAGGAGAGGAAGTACAGCGTCAGCACGACCACCACGAGCACCGAGAAGACGGCGTTCAGCACGGTCTGGCCGAAGCCGAGGAGCCCGCCGAACAGGTCGGTGACGGCGACGCCGTCGGCGGCGAGGCGCTCGGTCTGGGCGCGAACGGCCTCCTGGAGGTGGAACTCCTCGTCGAGCTGCACGAACCACTCGGCGGTCATCACCCCGTCGATGATGGCCGGCAGGTCCTGGACCAGCTGCGTGGACTGCTCGATCACCGTGGGGACCAGGAGGGCGACGAACGCCCCGGCCACGGCGGCCAGGCCGAGCGCGGCCGTGAGCACGCCGACCCACCGGGGCGCGCCCCAGGACTCGACCCGGCGCACCAGCGGATCCAGGCCCAGGGCGATGAACAGGGCCGCGGCGATCCACACGATGAGCTGTCCGTTCGTGCGCAGCACCGAGACGACGCCGATGGCCAGGGCCACGCCCACCGCGAGCAGGAAGCCGGTCAGCACGGGGGACTCGAGAGCCACGGCCGCGACCGCCGGATCCTCGGCGCCGTCGACGGGGACCGACTCGGGGTCCACCCGGTCCTCCTCGAGGAAGGGTCGGCGCCGCCGCAGGACGGAGCCCAGGCGGGGCAGTCGACGACGCCCGGCGGGCGTCGGCCCGTGCGACGGCGGCGCGGCGGCCACCCCGACCGGCTCCACGGGGACGCCGGCCACGGGCGGCTGCTCGGCGCCCTCGGGCTCGGCCGGGCCACGGACGTCGGCGACGCCGGTGGCATCCGGGCCGGATGCGGTCTCCTTCTCCTCCACGCGCTCAGCGTACGTCAGGGCCCCGGCCTGACCGCGCCGCGCCCGGGAGGCTACCGTGGGGCCCAGTGACAACGCCCCTCGCCCCGGCGACGGGGCGGCCCCGGACCGGAAGGATCGTGACCGACGTGACCGCCCAGCCCCCCTCCGACGCCCCGTCCCACCTGCGCGGCGCCGTCGACCTGTCCTCGCTCGGCACCCCGGCCCCGGCCGGGCGCACCGCGCCGGGGGCCGACGCCGGCGCCGGCGGCGGCTCGTGGGTGATCGCGGACGCCGACCAGGGTCTGCTGCAGCAGCTGGTCCAGCTCTCCGCCCAGGTGCCGGTGCTGCTGCACCTGCACGTGCCCGGGGACGCGGCGAGCGAGGCGCTCTACCGGCAGTTCGCGGACGCGGTCGACGCCCAGGCGGGACGGCTCGTGCTCGCGCGTCTGGACGTGGCGAAGGAGCCCGCCGTGCTGCAGGCGCTGGGCCTGGGGGCCGGCCCCGCGGTCATGGCCGTGGTGGCGGGGCAGCCGGTGCCGCTGGTCAATCAGGAGGTGCCGGAGGAGACGCTGCGCCAGCTCATGGGGGAGATCCTCGAGGTGGCCCGTCAGAACGGCGTCGCCGGCACCGTGCCCCCCGTCGCCCCGGCGCGCCAGGACGCCGACGCCGCGGCTGCGGAGGCTCCGCCCGTGCCGCCGCTGCACCGGGCCGCCCATGAGGCCCTCGCCGCCGACGACCTGCCCGGGGCCGTCTCGGCGTGGGAGGCGGCGCTGGCCGACAGCCCCGCGGACGCCGTGGCCCAGCAGGGCCTGTCCGCGGCCCGCCTCATGCTGCGCACCCGTGACGCCGACGCTGCGGCGGTGCGCGCGGCCGCCGCGGACGGCCCGGACGACGTCGCCGCCCAGCTCGCCGTCGCCGACCTGGACGTGCTCGGTGGCCACGTGGAGGACGCCTTCGCCCGGCTCGTGCGGTTCATCGCCCTCCACCCCGGCGACGACCGGGAGACGGCGCGCGCCCACCTCGTGGACCTCTACACCGTGGTGGGCACGGACGACCCCCGTGTGCAGGCCTCGCGGCGTCGGCTGGCCGCAGCGCTGTTCTGAGGGACCCTCAGTTCATCCCTGAGGAGGACGCCGTGTCCGCCTGACGGTGGGTAAGGTCCCAGGCATGTCTCCGCATGCGCCCGAGCCTGCCCCCGCCCACCTGGCGGCCGCCGCCCGTCGGCGTGCGGCCGACGCCCCCGATCCGGACCTCGCCCTCGTCACGCGCGGGCTGACCCAGCGGTTCGGGGACAAGCTGGCGCTGGACGCGCTGGACCTGGACGTCCCGGCCGGATCGTTCTTCGGGGTGGTCGGGCCCAACGGGGCGGGCAAGACCACGGCCCTGTCGATGGCCACCGGGCTGCTGCGCCCGGACCACGGCCGCGCCTGGATCCACGGCGTCGACGTGTGGGAGCAGCCCCTCGAGGCCAAGCGACGGGTCGGCGTGCTCGCCGACGGCGTGCGCACCTTCGACCGCCTCACGGGCACGCAGCTCATGACCTACGCCGGGCTGCTGCATGGCCTCGACGCGGACACCGTGGCCGAGCGGACCGCGGACCTGCTGCGGGTGATGGACCTGGAGGACGCCGGCCGCAAGCTCGTGGCCGACTACTCCGCCGGCATGACCAAGAAGGTGTCCCTGGCGGCCGCCATGGTCCACGCCCCGGACCTGCTCGTCCTGGACGAGCCGTTCGAGGCCGTGGACCCGGTCTCCGCCGCGAACATCCGGGACATCCTGCACTCGTACGTGGAGCGGGGCGGCACCGTGATCGTCTCGAGCCACGTGATGGACCTCGTCCAGCGCATGTGCACCCACGTCGCCGTGATCGCGGCCGGGACGCTGCGGGCCGCCGGCACGCTCGAGGAGGTCCGGGACGGGCACGACCTCGAGGACCGCTTCGTGGACCTCGTCGGCGGCCGCCACGGCTCGGAGGGGCTGGCATGGCTCTGACGCTCGTCCGACTGCGCTGGACGCTGACCCTGAACCAGTGGCGGCGGTCCCCGTTCACCCTGGTGATGAGCGTGCTCGGCGCGCTGTACGTGCTCGGCATGGCCGCCGTGGCGGTGACGCTGCTCGTCACGGGCCTGCCCGCCCTGCCGGACGAGGCCCGCGGCGCCACGACCGTGCTGGCCGCCGCCGTCGTGGTGCTCGCCTGGCTCGTCATCCCGCCGTTCGTCACGGGCGTGGACGCCACCCTCGACCCGCACAGCTTCGTGCTCTTCCCCGTCCCGGCCCGCACCCTCATCGCCGGGCTGGTCCTGAGCGCCTTCACGACGCCGGTCGGGCTCGCCACGCTGGCCGTGCTGGTGGGCCTGGGGGCCAGCTGGTGGGACCGGCCGGCCGCGCTGGCGGCAGGCCTGGCCGGGGGCGCGCTGACCGCGGTGACCGCCGTGGCGATCGGCTCCGGCCTCGCCGGCCTCCTGGCCGCCTACGCGAGCCGGCGTCGGGTGCGGGACGTCGTCTCCGTCCTGCTGTTCATCCCGCTCATGCTCGGCGGCGTCGCCCTCTCGCAGGCCATCGCATCGTTCGAGGACTTCCTGGCGATCGCGCCCCAGGTCGCCCGCGGCGCGGCGTGGACCCCGTTCGGGGCGGGCCCCGCCGCGGCGTGGGCGGCCGCCGAGGGCCGCGGCGCCGCCGTCGCGCTCCACCTCGCGGTGGCGGCGGCCTGGTGCCTGGCCGCCCTGGCCCTGTGGCACCTGGCCGTGCGCCGCACCGTGGAGCCGGTGGCCGTGGGCGGCGGTCGGTCCCGCCGCGTCGCCGCGGGAGCGGACCCGATGCCGCTGCGCTGGCTGGGCCGACGGGCCACGGGCCCGCGCACCGCGATCGCGGCCCGCGCCCAGCGCTACTGGCTGGCCGATCCGCGGTACGCGGCCGGGCTCGTCATCATCCCGCTCATGGCCGTCCTGCTGTGGTTCACCGGGGGCATGGCCGCGGAGGGGGGTCCCGGACTGGGCCTGCTGCTGATCCTCGGGCCGATCACCGCCTGGTCCCTGGCCTACTCGATCTCCGCGGACATCGCCTACGACCACACGGCGTTCCACCTGCACGTCGTCTCGGGCGTGCGGGGCGTGGACGACCGCTGGGGCCGGGTCCTGGGCCTGGCGGGCTGGGGCGTGCCGATGATCCTGCTCGTGACGACGGCGACGGTGGCGGCGGCGGGGGACTGGTCCCTGTTGGCGCCGATGCTGGGCCTGGCCCTCGGCCTGTTCGGGACGACCGCCGGGCTGTCCGCACTCGTCTCCGCCCGTTTCGTGTACCCCGTGCCGAAGCCGGGAGACAGCCCGTTCAAGACGCCGCAGGGCGCGGCCATGCGCACGATGCTCGTCCAGGGCGCCTCGCTGCTGGTGAGCCTCGCGCTCGCGGTGCCGTTCCTGGCGCCCTTCGTCGTCTGGCTCGTCACCGGGGCCGCCGTGTGGGGCTGGGTGACGGTGGCCCTCGGGCTTGCGTGGGGCGCCGTCGCGCTGTGGCTGGGCGTGCGACTGGGGGCGCGCTGGTACGACCGCGCGCAGGCCGAGACCTACCAGGCCGTGGCCGCCTTCTGAGGGGCGCGGCTAGACTGGCCCGCATGAGTGTGACCGGCGAACCCGACCTGAACGACCCCTTCGCGCCCGCCGGCGGCGGCACGTCCGTCCTCGAGCGTGAGGAGCTGCGGCAGGAGACCGAGCCGGGCGACCACGAGCGCTTCGCCCACTACGTCCGCAAGGAGAAGATCACGGAGTCCGCCGTCACCGGCGCCCCCGTGATCGCCCTGTGCGGCAAGGTGTGGGTGCCAGGCCGGGACCCGAACAAGTTCCCCGTGTGCCCCACGTGCAAGGAGATCTACGAGGGCCTGCGCGAGCCGCAGGACGGCGGCGACGGCGGCGGCAAGCGCGGTGGCTGGTTCGGAGGCCGCGGCCGTGGCTGACGGCCGCTCCCTGACGAGCGGCACCCAGGACGGCAGCGTCCAGCACGATCTGTTCCACATCGGCGAGGACCTTCCTCCCGCCATGCCCGAGCGCGCGGCGTGGGGAACGGCCCCCAAGCTGCGCCAGTGGCAGCAGGAGGCCCTGGAGCGCTATCTCGAGACCGCACCGCAGGACTTCCTGACGGTCGCGACCCCCGGCGCGGGCAAGACCACGTTCGCGTTGCGCGTGGCCAAGATCCTGATGGACTCCGGCGTGGTGCAGCGGCTGACCGTCGTCGCGCCCACGGACCACCTCAAGCGCCAGTGGGCGGACAACGCCGCGCGCGTGGGCATCGCGATCGACCCGAACTTCAAGAACGCGGACGGGCGGCACGGCGCCGAGTACCGCGGGGTGGCGCTGACGTACGCCCAGGTGGCGAACAAGCCCGTCCTGCACCGGAACCGCACCGAGGCCGCCAAGACCCTGGTGATCCTCGACGAGATCCACCACGGAGGCGACGCCCTGAGCTGGGGCGAGGGCATCCGCGAGGCATTCGAGCCGGCCACGCGGCGTCTGTCCCTGACCGGCACCCCGTTCCGCTCCGACACCGCCTCCATCCCCTTCGTCCGCTACGAGCTCGGCGCGGACGGCATCGAGCGGTCCAAGGCGGACTACACCTACGGCTACGGCCCGGCGCTGCGGGACCACGTGGTGCGCCCCGTGATCTTCATGGCCTACTCCGGGCAGATGCGCTGGAAGACCTCCACCGGCGAGGTCATGGAGGCCCAGCTCGGCGAGGCGGCCACGAAGGACATCACCGCCTCCGCCTGGCGCACCGCACTCGACCCGGCCGGCGAGTGGATCCCGTCCGTGCTGCGCGCGGCCGACCGGCGGCTCAGCGAGGTGCGCCGCAACGTGCCCGACGCCGGCGGCCTCGTGATCGCCACGGACCACCAGGACGCGCACGCGTACGCCGCACAGATCGAGGCGCTGACCGGCCAGCGGCCGGCCGTGATCCTCTCGGACGACAAGGGCGCCTCGGACCGCATCGAGGAGTTCGCCGCGTCGGACGAGCGCTGGATGGTGGCGGTGCGCATGGTGTCCGAGGGCGTGGACGTGCCCCGCCTCTGCGTGGGCGTGTACGCCACGTCCACGTCCACGCCCCTGTTCTTCGCCCAGGCCGTGGGCCGCTTCGTGCGCTCCCGGCGGCGCGGCGAGACCGCCTCGGTGTTCCTGCCGTCCGTGCCCGCCCTCATGCTCCTGGCCAACGAGATGGAGCTCGAGCGGGACCACGCGCTGGACCGCAAGGAGGGCGCCGTCGACGTCGAGGACCTCGAGGACGCCCCCGAGGAGGACCTGATCGCGGAGGCCAACCGGACCGAGAGCGGCTCGGACGCGCTGACGCGGGAGAAGTTCGAGGCCCTCGAGTCCCGGGCCAGCTTCGACAAGGTGCTCTTCGACGGCGGCGAGTTCGGCCTCGGCGGCGCGGTCGGCTCGGAGGAGGAGCAGGACTTCCTCGGCATCCCGGGCCTGCTGGACGCCGAGCAGGTCTCCGCCCTGCTGCGGCAGCGGCAGGCCGAGCAGATCCAGCGCCGGCCGCGCGCGCAGGCGGCCGAGCCCGCCGACGTCGTGGACCACCGGCGGATGAAGGAGCTGCGCTCCGAGCTGTCCAAGACGGTGTCCGCCTGGGCGGCCCGTTCCGGCCAGCCGCACGGGGTGATCCACAACCGCCTGCGGGAGATCTCCGGCGGCCCCGCCGTGGCCCAGGCCTCCCGCGAGCAGCTGGAGAAGCGGCTGAGCACCCTGCGCGGGTGGTTCGTCGGCCGGACCTGAGCTCCGTCGGGCGCGGCGGGCGCCGGCGGGCCGTGCCGACCTGAGCGCCGGGTTCAGCCGTCCCGGGACTGGACGCGCACGAAGGCGCGCAGCTCGTCGCCCTCCACGTCACGGGACTCGCGGAAGCCATGGGCCTCGTAGAAGGCGCGCTGGCGCTCCTCGGTGTCCGTGAGCAGCACGTGCTGACGGACATGGCCGAACCGGGCGAAGACGCGGCGCAGCAGCTCGGAGGCGATGCCGCGGCGCTGGTGTCCCGGATCCACGAGGATGTCCTGCAGGTAGGCGATGGTGTGGCCGTCGGAGACCACGCGGGCCAGACCGACCAGTCGGCCGCCGTCGAAGGCGGTCACCACGGTGGCCGAACCCTGCAGCCCGCCCATGAGCGTGTCCATGTCCGCCGTGGAGGCGGACCAGCCCACGGCGTCGTAGAGGGCGCGGACGTCGTCGGCAGCCGGGATCGCTCCGGAGAGGTAGCGGATGCCGTCCCGGTCTGCGGCGATGGGGGAGTCGGTCATGGCTGCTCTCCTCGTCTGCGTCGGGCACCGGCTCCGGCACGCCCGCCGGGGCCGCACCCGCTCACGAGGTCGCCAGGACGGCCCCGGCGGCCTCCATCTCGTGGAGCGCGGCCTGGGCGGCCGCCTCGTCGACGCCGGCCACCAGGTCGGTCAGCACGGTGACCTCGTAGCCGGCGTCGAGGGCGTCGAGCACGGTGGCGCGCACGCAGTGGTCCGTGGCGATGCCCACCACGGTGATCGCGTCCACGCCCTGCTCGCGGAGCCACTCGTCGAGGCCGGGGGCGCCGGACTCGACGGCGGCCGCGGCCACGGCGGTGGCCCCGTACGGGCCGACGGTCCCGGAGGGGCGCTCGCCCGCGGCCCCGGTCGGGACGGCGTCGGGCTCGCCGAGGGCGCCGTCGAAGCCGGAGTAGGCGTCCGTGTGCAGGCCCTTGAGGAACTCGGCGTCGAGGTGCTCGGCGTCCAGGTCGGGATGCAGCTCGGCGCCGGCGGTGCCGGCCACACAGTGCACCGGCCAGGTGGTGCGGAAATCCGGCTCGGCGCCGGTGGCCGCGGCGAAGTGCGTGCCCGGGTCGACGTGCCAGTCGCGCGTGGCGGCCACGGCCGCGTAGGCGTCCGCGTGCTCGGCCAGGTGCTCGCTGACCCCGGCCGCGACGGCGGCGCCGCCGGTCACGCCGAGGGCGCCGCCCTCGCAGAAGTCGTTCTGCACGTCCACGATCACCAGGGCGCGGTTCAGGTTCTCCATGGGTCAGTCCTCCAGGAAGATGGTCGGGATGGCGGGGTCGCCCGGCTGCAGGCGGCCCACCGAGGCGGGCAGCTCGCGCAGGGAGGCGGCGTGCCGCTCGGCGGCGCGGGTGACGGCCTCGGGGCCGGTCCAGCCCTCGGCCAGCTCGCCGGCGTGCACGAAACGGTGCAGCAGGGGACGGTCGTCGGCGTCGGGCGCGGCGCCGCGGTTGACGCCGATCACCTCGGCGGTGGCCCGGCCCCGCGGGTCGCGGCGGCGCGCGGCCTCCTTGCGGCCGCCCCGGCTGGCCTTGCCGGAACTGGCCTTGGCCACGTCCACCCACGTGCCGTCGTCGTCCTGGCGGGCCACGAGCTTGTAGACCATGGAGGCGGTGGGCGCGCCGGACCCGGTGACCAGGCGCGTGCCCACGCCGTACGAGCTGACGGGGGCGGAGCGCAGGGCGGCGATCGCGTACTCGTCCAGGTCCGAGGTGACCATGATCCCGGTCTCGGTGTTGCCCAGCTCGTCGAGCAGCTCGCGCACGCGGTGGGCCTGGATCACGAGGTCGCCGGAGTCGACCCGGACGTTCCGCAGGGCCGGGCCGGCCACCTCGACCGCGGTGCGCACGCCCTGCTCCACGTCATACGTGTCCACGAGGAGGGTGGTGTCCGCTCCGAGCGCGGCGACCTGGGCCTCGAAGGCGGCGCGCTCCGAGTCGTGCAGCAGGGTGAAGGAGTGGGCGGCGGTGCCGACGGTCGGGATGCCGTACCGGCGGCCCGCCTCGAGGTTCGAGGTCGCGGTGAAGCCCGCGATGGCCGCGGCGCGGGCGGCGGCCACGGCGGACTCCTCGTGCGTGCGGCGCGAGCCCATCTCGGCGCACGGGCGGCCGTCCGCGACGGCCGTCATGCGGGAGGCGGCGGAGGCCACGGCGGAGTCGTAGTTGTAGATGGAGAGCAGGTAGGTCTCCAGGATGCACGCCTCGGCGAACGTCGACTCCACCTGCAGGAGGGGGGAGTGCGGGAAGTAGGCCTCGCCCTCGGCGTAGCCCACGATGTCGCCCGTGAACTCGTAGTCGGCGAGCCAGGCCAGCGTGGCGTCGTCGAGGGCGGTGGTGTCCGCGAGGAAGTCGAGCTCGGGCGTGTCGAACCGGAAGCGGGACAGGCCCTCCAGCGCGCGGCCCACGCCGGCCACCACGCCGTAGCGGCGGCCGCTGGGCAGGCGTCGGGTGAACAGCTCGAAGCGGGAGCGGCGGTGCGCGGTGCCGGCCTTCAGCGCGGCCTGGAGCATGGTCAGCTCGTAGTGGTCGGTCATCAGCGCCGTGGGGATCTGCCAGTCGTCGGCGGTCCGCGGGGCGCTGGGCACGGGGTTCTGGCTCACGCGCCCACCCTAGTGGACCGTGGCGGGGCCGGTCCTGGCCCGCCCGCCTCGTACACTGGGGCGCATGTCCGTGCTGACCCGCCACGATCCGTCCGCGCCGCGCGCCGTGCGTCCGGCGCCGGGTGAGTCCGTCCCCGCCGGCGCCACCGACACCGCCCTGCTGGAGCGGCCTCACGAGGACACGGCCCGGGACCGGCCGTGGAACGTCGTGGTGTGGAACGACCCGGTGAACCTGATGAGCTACGTCGCCTACGTGTTCCGCACCCACTTCGGCTACTCCGCCGCCAAGGCGCAGCGGCTCATGCTCGAGGTCCACGAGCGGGGCCGGTCCGTGGTGGCGACGGGCACCAAGGAGAAGGCCGAGCTGCACGTGGGCGCGATGCACGGCTACGGTCTGTGGGCCACGCTGGAGCAGGCGGAGGACTGAGGAGGGGCATGGCAGAACGGTTCCGCTGGACGCGGCGGGGGTACACGGCGCAGCTGGAGCTGCCGGAGGTGCGCCTGCTGCGCGGGCTGGTCAGGGACGTCGTCGCCCTGCTCGAGGGCCGACGCGCGGACGTGCGCCCCGCCGAGGCCCCGGCCGCCGAGGACGGCGTCGACACGCCCGAAGATCCCCCGGCGGCGCCGCCGTCCGTGTCCGCCGCGCAGGACGCGGGCCCCGTGGCCGGGCTGGACGCGTCCGACGCCGCGTTCTGGGGGCTGGTCTCCGGCCTGCACCTGAGCCAGGACCCGGAGCCGCAGCGCTCGGCCCCCACCGACCCGGCCGTCGCACGCCTCCTGCCGGATGCGATGCCCCAGGCCGGCGCCGCCGAACAGGGCGCCCACCGGGCCCTGACCGAGGACGCCCTGTCGGAGGGGAAGCTCGCGGACGCGCGCCTGGCCCTCGAGCTGCTGCGCTCGACGCGCGTGGAGGTGCCGCACGACCAGGCGCCGGCCTTCGGCCGCGCGCTCAACGACGTGCGCCTCGTCCTGGCCGCCCGCCTGGGCGTCGAGACCGAGGAGGACGCCGCCCGCGTGCACGCCGTGGACGACTGGCGCAGCGCGGAGGACGTCGAGTCCACCATGGCCCTGCTCTACAACTTCACCTCGTGGCTGCTGGAGACGCTCATGACGGAGATGCTCAGCGAGCTGCCCGAGGGCGCGGACGAGTCCGCGCCGGGCGCCGGGGACGCGGAGGACGAGCAGTGAGCGGCCAGCGCGCCGCCGTGGACGCCGCCGCGCCGATCGGCGTGTTCGACTCGGGCGTGGGCGGGCTGACCGTGGCCCGGGCGATCATGGACCAGCTGCCCCACGAGTCCATCCTCTACGTGGGCGACACGGAGCACTCGCCGTACGGCCCGCGGCCCATCGCCGAGGTACGGGCCCTCGCCCTGGCGATCATGGACGAGCTCGTCGCGCGCGGCGTCAAGGCGCTCGTGATCGCGTGCAACTCCGCGTCGGCCGCCGTGCTGCGCGACGCCCGAGAGCGCTACACGGGAGGCCACGGCATCCCCGTGATCGAGGTGATCCAGCCCGCCGTGCGCCGCGCCGTGGCCGCCACCCGCACGGGCCGGATCGGCGTGATCGGCACCGAGGCGACCGTCGGGTCCCGCGCCTACGAGGACTCGTTCTCGGCCGCCCCGCACCTCGAGATCACCTCGGTCGCGTGCCCGCGGTTCGTGGAGTTCGTGGAGGCCGGCATCACCACCGGCCCCGAACTGCTGGAGACCGCCCGGGAGTACACGGCCCCGCTGCGCGCGGCGGGCGTGGACACCCTCGTGCTGGGATGCACCCACTACCCGCTGCTGACCGGCGCCCTCTCGCTCGTGATGGGGGAGGACGTCACGCTCGTCTCCTCCGCGGAGGAGACCGCCAAGGACCTCTACCGGGAACTGGTCCGCCTCGGCCTCGAGCACCCCCACTCGGCCGCGGGCTCCGGCCAGGCCACCCGCCACCGCTTCGCCGCCACCGGCGACCCCGACCACTTCCAGGCCCTCGCGCGCCGCTTCCTCGGACCCGAGGTCGAGTCCGTGCGACGCCTGGAGACGATCGGCGCGCCCCGCCCCGCGGCCGCGCCGGTCCCGACGCGCTCGGCGGCCTTCGTGCGGCTGGGCGCCGAGCAGGAGGGTGTGACGTGAAGCTGACCATCATCGGGGCGTCCGGGTCCTTCCCCGGCCCGGGCTCGCCCGCCTCGTGCTACCTCCTCACCGCGGAGGGTGTGGCCGCGGACGGCGTCACCCCGCGCACGTGGCGGATCCTGCTCGACCTCGGCAACGGCGCCCTCGGCGTGCTGCAGCGCTACGTCGAGCTCGAGGACCTGGACGGCATCCTGCTCTCCCACCTGCACCCGGACCACTTCATGGACCTGTGCGGGATGCACGTGGCCATCCGCTGGAACCCGGCCGGCTGGGGCCGCGGCCGGCTGCCCGTCTACGGACCCGCCGGCACCGCCGACCGCATCGCCGAGGCGTACGGGATGGACCCCGAGCCGGGGATGCACCAGGACTTCGAGTTCCGGTGCTGGGCCGCCGGCCGCACCGAGCGGCTCGGTCCGTTCCGGTTCACCCCGGTCCCCGTGCGCCACCCCATCGACGAGGCCTACGCGATCCGGGTCGAGGTGGACCGCGTCGACGACGACGGCGACGTCACCACCCGCGTGCTCACCTACTCCGGGGACACCGACGCGTGCGAGGGGCTCGTCGAGGCCGCGCGGGACGCGGACATGTTCCTGTGCGAGGCCGCCTTCCACGAGGGCCGGGACGACGGCATCGACGGCGTCCACCTGACCGGCCGACGGGCCGGCGAGACGGCGGCGCAGGCCGGGGCCCGGAAGCTGCTGCTCACACACCTGCCGGTGTGGAACGATCCGCAGCGCGCCGTCCAGGAGGCCCGCGAGGTGTACGACGGCCCGCTGGCCGTCGCCGTCTCGGGGCTGAGCTACGGCGTCTGAGGGCGCGCCTAGACTGGAGGCCATGAGCTCTCCCGCCCCCACCGCCCCCCGCCCGGACGGCCGCGCCGTCGACGAGCTGCGCCCCATCACCATCACCCGGGGCTGGTCCCGGCAGGCGGAGGGCTCGACCCTGATCGAGTTCGGGAACACCCGCGTGCTGTGCACCGCCTCCTTCACCGAGGGCGTGCCGCGCTGGCTCAAGGGCGAGGGGACCGGCTGGGTCACCGCCGAGTACGCGATGCTCCCACGGGCCACCAACGAGCGCAGCCAGCGCGAGTCCGTCAAGGGCCGGATCGGCGGGCGCACCCACGAGATCTCCCGCCTGATCGGCCGGTCCCTGCGCGCCGTCATCGACCTGTCCGCCCTGGGGGAGAACACCATCGTCCTGGACTGCGACGTCCTCGACGCCGACGGCGGCACCCGCACCGCCGCCATCACGGGCGCCTACGTCGCCCTCGCCGAGGCGGTGGCCTGGGCGCGGCGCGAGGGGATCCTCGCGAAGGGCGCCGCCGTCCTCAAGGACTCCGTCGCCGCGGTGTCCGTGGGCATCGTGGACGGGGTGCCCGTCCTCGACCTGCCGTACGTGGAGGACGTGAAGGCGGAGACGGACATGAACGTGGTCGTCACCGGCGCCGGGGAGTTCGTGGAGGTGCAGGGCACCGCCGAGGGCGCGCCGTTCACCCGCGCCGAGCTGGACACCCTGCTGGACCTGGCCCTGATCGGCACGGGCGAGCTGGCCCGCATCCAGGCCGAGACCCTGGCCGCCGCCACGGAGGACCGGGCGTGAGCGCGCCCGCCGCCTCCTCGTCGTCGGGTGCGCCGGAGGGCGCCCGCATCGTGCTCGCCACGCACAACGCGGGCAAGGTGCGCGAGCTGCG
Source organism: Micrococcus sp. PSi08 (assembly GCF_054960655.1). Taxonomy (NCBI): domain Bacteria; kingdom Bacillati; phylum Actinomycetota; class Actinomycetes; order Micrococcales; family Micrococcaceae; genus Micrococcus; species Micrococcus sp. PSi08. The sequence goes on from NZ_JBHNYP010000020.1 coordinate 50,315, forward strand.
GCAGCTCCTGGCCGGCGCCGTGCCCGGCCTCGACGTGGAGACCGCGGTGGTGGACGCGGGCGCCGTGGGCGCCCCGGACGTCGTCGAGGACGGCGTCACGTTCGCCCAGAACGCGCTGAAGAAGGCCCGCGCCGTGGCCGCGCACACCGGGCTGATCGCCGTCGCGGACGACTCCGGTCTGGCCGTGGACGTGCTGCACGGCGCCCCCGGGATCTTCTCGGCCCGCTGGGCCGGGCGTCACGGGGACGACCGTGCCAACCTCGAGCTGCTGCTGGCCCAGCTGGCCGACGTGCCGGACGAGCATCGGGGTGCCCAGTTCGTGTGCGCCGCCGCGCTCGCGGTCCCCAGCGGCCCGGACGCCGCGGGCGCCCGGGCCATCCACGTCGAGCACGTCGAGCACGGCCGCCTGCCCGGCACGCTGCTGCGCGAGCCCGTGGGGGACGGCGGCTTCGGCTACGACCCGATCCTGCGCCCCGAGGGCCGGGACGTGTCCACCGCGCAGCTGAGCCCCCAGGACAAGAACGCGATCAGCCACCGGGGGCACGCCTTCCGCGCCCTGCTGCCCTACCTGGTGGACGCGCTCGACGCGCGCCCGTGAGCGGCGGGCGCGCCCCCGTGCCGGGGCTGGACTTCACCGCGATCGACTTCGAGACCGCCAACGGCTTCCGCGGCTCCCCGTGTGCCGTGGGTGCCGTCCGGGTGCGGGACGGGGTCATGGTGGACCGTGCCGAGTGGCTGATCCGTCCGCCCGTGGGCTTCGACCGGTTCGATCCCCGCAACGTGCGCATCCACGGCATCACCGAGGACCGCGTCCTGGACGCCCCCCGGTTCGCACAGGTGTACGACGAGCTCGCGGACTTCATGGGGACGGACGTGCTCGCGGCGCACAACGCGGGCTTCGACGTCGGCGTCATCGAGTCCGGCCTCGAGGTCTCCGGCCGGGACGTGCCGGGCCTGGAGTTCGTGTGCACCCTGGTGCTGGCGCGCCGCGTCTATGACCTGCCCTCGTACGCCCTGCCCTCCGCGGCGCGCCAGGCCGGCTTCACCCCGGGACGCCACCACGACGCGCTGGCCGACGCGGAGGCCTGCGCGGCCATCCTCGTGGACATCGCCCGGCGTGTGATGGGGGAGCAGCCGGCCGACGCGGACGTCCTGCCGGGGCTGACCGAGGCGCCGGCCGGCCGCGGCGTCGACCGCCTGATGCGGGCCCAGGGGCTGAGCGTCAGCGTCCTCGCCCCCCGGGCGGCGGGATCAGGCGCCGAGTCGAAGGCCACCCGCCAGGCCCGGCGCACCGAGGGCGTCTTCGACGCGCGGGTCCCGCTGCGGGACGAACGCGCCATGCCCGACTTCATGCGCTGGCCGGACGAGGGCGTCAATCCGCTCCCGAACCCGGCCGCCGATCCGGGCCACCCCCTGTTCGGCCAGACGGTGGTGTTCACGGGCGGCATCGGCATGTCGCGTCAGAGTGCCAAGACGCGCGCGGCCGCGCACGGCGCGCAGACCGCGAACCGGGTGGGCGCGGCCACCACGATGCTCGTCGTCGGGGACGGCTTCGAGGCCGCGGACCTGCACCGCCCGCGCGCCGAGGACGGGGCACCGCAGGCCGTGACCACGGCGCTGGCGCACCGCAAGACGCGGGACGCCCTGCGCCGGCGGGGCCGTGGGCAGGCCATCGCCCTGGTCTCCGAGGGGGAGTTCCTGCAGATGCTCGACGCGAACTGGCCGGACGCCGCGCGCTGAACCGCTCAGGTGGTCGCGGTGCTCCAGCGCCGGGCGGCCTCCAGGACGACCTCGCGCTCGGCGATCCACCCCGGGACGGAGGCCTCGGCCGCGGCGCGGTCGGCGGGGTCGTGCGCGCCGAACACGGCGGTGCCGTGCGCCGCGCCGAGCACCTGCCCGGCCAGCGAGGCCGTGGAGTCGGAGTCGCCGTCGTGGTTCACGCCGATCCGCAGCGCCAGGGCGAGCGCCGCCGCCGGATCGGCCGGGTGCGCCGCCTGCGCGGTGAGCGCGGCATACAGCGCGATGGCCAGGGCCTCCTCCGCGACCCAGCCCTCGCCGAGCGCGGTGGGGAGGGCGCCGGGGGCGCCGGGGTCGGCGTCGACGGTGCCGGCCAGGTCGACCGCCGCGACGACGGCGGCACGGGTCTCCTCGGCCTCCTCGCCCAGGCCGTCGAGCCACGCGCGGGCGTGCGCGACCGCGGCGGCCAGGTCCAGGCCGCGCAGCAGAGCCGCGATGACGAGGGCGTACGCGGCCGCCGCGACCCACGCGGTGGGGTGGCCGTGCGTGAGGACGGCCCCCTGGCGGGCGAGGGATACGACGTGCGGGTCCTCGAGCCCCGGCACCATCCCGTACGGGGCCGAGCGCATGACCGTCCCGCAGCCCTTCGAGCCCGGGTTGTGCGGGTCGCCCGGCAGGCCCATCCCCGGTTCGGCGAGCCCGCTCAGGCACGCGGTGCCCGGCGCGCGGCGCACCTTCAGCTCCGCGTGCGCGTCGATCCAGCGGGGCGGGGCCGGGGGAGCGCCCTCGGGCAGCGCGCCGTCCTGCGTGGCGAACCAGCGCAGGCACGCGAGCCACACGCACGCGGCGGGATCGGCCGGGACGCCGTCGTTCTGCCACTCGATCCACTCGAGCAGGCCGTCGAGCACGTACAGCGTCAGCTGCGTGTCGTCGGTGATCGGCAGGGCGTGGGCGCCCTCCTGGGCGAGCAGGTCCGCGGCGTCGGTGACGCCGGCGGGGCCGTGCACCGCCGCGATCCCCGACGCGGGGGTGAACTCGACGACGCCGCCCAGCGCGTCCCCGGCGGCACCGGCCGCGAGGAGGGCCAGGACCCGGTCGGCGTGCTCGAGGCCGGGCAGGGGCGTGGACGAGGAGGCGGTGGGCTCGGGCGCGGTGGCGGACATGCCGCCATCGTACGAGCCGTGCGGCATCGTGCTTATCCCGTCCGCACCCTCCCTAGA